>JBJMQN010000653.1:0-6667 GCA_045802665.1 Myxococcaceae bacterium
CCTCGACCTCGAAGAGGTGCGAATGCGGGCGCGACATCGACACGCGGTAGCTGACCGCTTCACTCATGGCGGCGGCCTCCTATCACTTCTTGTTGCGCACGAGGATCGCTCCGAAGAAGCCGTCCGTGCCGTGCAGGTGAGGAAACAATCGTAAGAAACCGTTGCGGGTGACCTTGTCGCCCAGCTCTTTGCCGAGCTCCTCCTCCGCATGCCGAACCGTGAAGTCCGGGTGCGCTTTGAGGAAGTGTTCGACGACGTCTTCGTTCTCTTCGCGAAGCACGCTGCAGGTTCCGTAGATGAGCCGCCCACCCGGCTTCACGAGCGCGCTGAACCGCGAGAGCAGCATCTTCTGCCGCTCCACGTGCTCTCGCAGAAACTCCTCCGTCATCCGGTAGCGAGCGTCCGGCTTTCGCCGAAACGTTCCGCTGCCCGAGCATGGCGCGTCGACCAGCACGCGATCGATCTTGCCCGCGAGATCCGCGATCGCCTCGTTGGCCGTCTCATCCGCCGGGATGACGCGAACGCGAACGTTGTGAACGCCTGCTCTCCGAGCGCGCCGCCGCAGGTCCTCCATTCGCCGCTCCTCGATGTCGAACGCGAAGAGGTCGCCGCGGTTCTTCATCTCGGCCGCGAGCTGCAGCGTCTTGCCCCCCGCGCCCGCGCACGCATCCACGTTCTTCGTCGGAGGCGGATCGACCAGCATCCCGAGCAGCTGACTGCCTTCGTCCTGCAGCTCGAACAGCCCCTCCTGAAACGACTTCAAGGAGAACGCGTTCTGGCGAGTGTCGAGCTCCACGGCGAGCGGAGAGAGCTTGCCCGGGCTCGCGCGGACGTTCTCTTCGTTGAGCTTCGAGAGGAGCTCCTCTCGAGTGCCCTTCAGCGTGTTCACGCGGCCGAACAGCGGCGCGCGCTCGTTCATCGCCTCGGCGGCGCGCTCGGCGTCGTTGCCGAACTGCTCGAGGAACTTCTTCGCGACGAAGTCGGGGAGGGAAGCGGCGATCGGAAACCGCTTCTCGCGAGGCATCTTCTCGAGCTCAGACGCCGCGTCCGGGAGCATTTCGATCGCGCGGGAGTCAGCGAATTCGAGGCCGAGCTGATCGCGGATCTTGAGACCGCTCTCGCCGTGCAGCACGCGAGAGGCAGCGAGTCGGAGCACGTCCTGCGAAGTCTTGGGCAGCGCGTCGAAGCCGGGACGTGTGCGCTGGAGGAGAAAATCGAGGGTCCGCTGTCGCCGGAGCATCGCGTAGACGCGCTCAGCCACGGCGCGGCGTTCGTTCGAATAGAGCTGAGCTTTGTGCCGGAGCGTGAAGTCCAGCGCGCGATCCGCGAGCCGCTTCTCGTGCCAGATGGAGCCCCAGGCCTCGAGCACCGCCTGGGTGACGAGATCCTCGCGCAGAGGACGTTCGCCGGATTTCTTCGGACGATCAGACTGCGATGGGTTCGGCGGCGCGGAACGGCCCGTCTTCTTCGCCGGATGACGCTTCTTCATGTCGCGTGCGGAATACGCGAATCAGGCTGCCGTGTCCGCAGAGAAAGAAGCTACGCGACCGATCGCGACTCTTCGTCCATCGGCGCGGGACGCATTGGCGTCGCGGCGGTCACGGTCGCCTGATACGCGGCGCGCAGTGAGCAGATGCTCGGCCGGCTTCGGAGCGCGGCTTCGATCAGCGCGGCCCCACGTTCGGTCTTGCCGAGAGTCCCGAGCGACTCCAGCGCCGCCGTCGGCCACAGCGTCGCGTAGCGCATCCGCAGGCTCCAGGCAGACTCGGAGTCCATGCCGCGGATCGATCTCAGCGCTTCCGGGCAACGCGGAGCGAGCTTCTCGCGCAGCTCCCACGCGTGCGGCGTGTCCACGCCTTCGATCGACTCCAGGACCACCGCCGGCGCGCGGTTCACCAACGCATCCCTCAGCTTGAGAGAAGTGACCGTCGACAACCCGCGCGTCGAGCGCAGCGCCGCGATCGGATCATTCGCCGCGATCGTCTCGCGCACGGAGTCCGCTCGAAGCGACGAGAGCCCCACGAGGCTCGGCGCGACGGCCGAGTAGCGGCCCTCCACGAGCTGCGCGACGCGCACCCGCCAGGAACGATCGGTGTCCATCCCGGCGAGGCTCTCCAGCACGGCGCTGATCGCTCCGAGCTTGAGGCCCTGCTCGCGCAGCCACCACGCCTGAGGTGAGTCGTCGCCGCGAAGGCCACGCAATGCTTCCTCCGGCGCGCGTTCGATGAGCTCCGCTCGGAGTCGCAGCGCACGCTGAGAGTGATCCTCTCCGAGCCCCTCCAGCACCGGCCCCGGACAAACCTCCGCCAGCACCTCTCGCAACCGGAAGCTCTCCTCGTCCGAGAGACCTCGCAGCGATCTCGCGACGAGCTCCGGCTTCTTCGGCGCCCAGCTCACGCGCCGCTGATGCGCGGCAGGTCCCGAGATCCCCTTCAAGAGCAGCAGCGCGAGCGCCCCTTCGCGATCCTCCACCGCATCCACCGCGGAGAAGAAGCTCGCCTCCACGTCCGCCGGATCGTTCACGCGGGACAAGGCATACGGCAGCTTCGCTCGCGCTTCGGACTCCGCGCCCTGCAGCCTGAGCAGCAGGATCTCCACGACGCGCTCCACCAGCACCTCCAGCGACTGGAGCCCGGTCTCGATCACGACCCAGCGGTGCGGATCGCGGCGCGCCATCTCCAGCAGCGCGTCCCGCTGAAACTTCGCGAAGCCGTCTCCATGAAGCGACGTGCGCAGCGGCGTGCCGTCCGTCACATGGCGAAGCTCACGGCGAAGCTGTCCGAGCTCCGGATCCACATCCAGCAGGAGCACCAGATCCGGCCAGACGTCCTGCGTCGCGAGGTGCGCGGCCGCCTCCAGCGCCTCTGCCTGATCGAACCCTCGCGCGTACGCATCGGCGAGCGCGTTGTAGACGTAGCGGTCCGTCACGCAGACCTCGCCGCGCCCCAGCGCCGGCCGGATGAAGTCGTGCAGCTGCTGCGTCGTCCGCGCGATCTCCAGCAGGAACGAAGCGTGCGGCGTCATCGCGAGCAACCGCGGATCGCGCGACACGTTTCGGAGCCGCCGTTCGACCTGCCCCTCGTGAGCGGGCCCGGAAGCGAGCGCGACCCGATACCCCAGTCGCTTCAGCTCCCTCGAGACCCTCTCCGCCAGCGTGGTCTTCCCACTTCCCTCAATGCCCTCGACGTCGATGAACAAGCCGCCCCTCGCCAACCGTGCTGGAAGAAAGTGGAACTGCGAGGGACCGGCCCCTTACCCCCGAAAACCCTCGCCCCCCGGACGCCCCGCAGTTCCCGACGGCGGACATGTGCAGACGCCATGCCGCACACCCACACCCACGCATCTTTTGGCTGGCGAACGGGATGTCAGGCGGTGGTTGTCCACCAGCGGTCGGGAGGGTGGGAAATGGCTTTCCCGGAAGGGGTACCTCCGCGCCTCTTCTCCGACCGCTTCGGAAAAGTTTTCTTCAGCCTGCCGGAGGTGCGGGCGCGGGCTCTTTGCGGCGAAGCGCTTTCACGAGCTGCCAGGCGATCACCAGAAGCCCCGCGATCGAGAACGCGATCAGCCCCGCCTGCTGCAGCGAAAACGGCATCGATGGCTGGATCGGAATCGTCGCGTGGAGCGACTTCATCCGCGTGGTCCGGAACACCACGTCGAGCCGGTGTTCGCCCTCGTCCTCGGGCGTGAAGGTCGCTCGCCAGTGCACCTCGCCCTTGGTCGTGGTCACGGTGGGGCCGTTCTGCTGACCCGGCTCGCGGAACGACATCTGGATGGGGCCCTTGAACTCCTCGCCGTAGAAGCTCCCGACGCGCAGCGCCACGGTGAGCGGGTGGCCTGCTCGGAGGTTGGCGGGCTCAATCCAGCCGTCCAGCCGGTCCTCGGCGTCGTGCCAGGAGAGGGTGTAGCCCTTGCCGGAGGTGGTCACGTCGATGCGGTCGGTCGGCTTCTCGTCAAGGTCGTCCGCGTGCGCGGTGAGCAACCAGGCGGCGGTCACGACGTGGAGAATCAGCATCGATTAGGGTCCTCGGAGTCCTTGGACTGTCGGGGGGTGGTGGCCTAGCATCCCTCAGCCGCAACTCTCCTCGAAAAACCCGCCCATCCCTCTCGGATGAATCTACAGCCGTTCGGCAAGTACCAGCTCATCAAGAAGCTCGCCACGGGTGGTATGGCCGAGGTTTGGCTCGCGCGTCAGACGGGCATCGAGGGCTTCAAGAAAGAAGTCGTGGTGAAGCGGATCCTGCCGCACCTGGCAGACGATCCGGAGTTCGTTCAGATGTTCCTGAACGAGGCGAAGATCGCCGCGCGCTTCAGCCACCCGAACATCGCGCAGATCTTCGACTTCGGTCTCGAGCCGTCGACCAAGACCTACTACATCGCGATGGAGTTCATCCGTGGCGAGGACCTCGGCCGCGTGATGCGCAAGGCGTGGAGCACGGGGCAGTGGATCGCCCGGCCGCTCGCGATCCGCATCGTCGCCGCGTGCTGCGAAGGGCTCTACTACGCGCACACGCAGACCGATGAGCGCGGCGTTCCGCTCCGCGTCGTTCACCGCGACATCTCGCCGCAGAACATCCTCATCAGCTTCGACGGCGGCGTGAAGCTCGTGGACTTCGGCATCGCGAAGGCGTCCGACGTCGCGTCGATGACCAAGTCCGGCGCGATCAAGGGCAAGTTCGCGTACATGTCGCCGGAGCAGGCTTCAGGAAAGCCGCTCGATCACCGCAGCGACATCTTCGCGATTGGCCTCGTCCTCTACGAGCTCCTCACCGGCGTCCGTCCGCTCAAGCGCGACAGCGAGCTCGCCACGCTGCAGGCCGCGCTGGAATGCGCGATCGAGCCGCCGTCTGCTGTGGCGGACGTTCCTTCGGAGCTCGATGAAGTCGTGATGCACGGCCTCACGAAGCTGGCCGACGATCGCTACCGCGACGCGCGGATGTTCCAGATGGCGCTCGAGGAGTTCCTCGTCGCGCAGCGCTGGGTCGCCTCCTCCGTGCAGATCTCCGAGCTGATGGAGACGCTGTTCGCCGATCGCATCGCGGAGGAGAAGCAGCTCGGCCACGCGAACCCGCCGGCCGCGGATGGCAGCAGCTCGGTGTCGGGATCTCCCGCGCCGCCTCCGCCGCCGTCCGGGAGTTGGGAAGCGCCGCCTCAGCAGCCCGGCGCGCCCGCCACGCGCCCCATGTCCTCGGATGCGCTCCGCCGCGTGACGGGGCCGCGGACGGATGCGCCGAAGGCAGATGTGCAGGGCTGGGAAGCGCCGCCCGCCGAGATGAAGGATGGCCGAGCGGTGGAGCCGAGTGCCCGCCGCAATTCGGTTTCAGGCGCTCAACCCGCACCGTCGGGCCGCACCAGCTCGCGAGTGGATGCGCGCAGGGCGTCTGAACCCGCGATGCCGCGGAGGCAGACGAACGTTCCGCCGCCGGACACCGACGATGGCGAGAGCACCGAGGCCGCGCTGCTGGATGCCGACGGAAACGCCGTCTCGCCGACGCGCAGTCCGTCTCGCAGCAACGTTCCGAAGCGCAGGACCTCCACCGGGACGCGGCCAGCGACGAACGGCGAGGGGTCCGGGGAAGAGGGCAAGCGCCGAAGCGGCGTGTACTCGCGCGACGTGCTTCGAAAGACGGGCGACGAGATGCCCCAGGCGCCGCCGCGACGTCAGAGCGGTGTCGACAACGTTCAGAGACAGGACGGCGGGCAGCAGTACGACGACATCGACGCGCAGCTCGCGAAGGCCGCAGCGCGCGAGAAGCGTGGCTCCGCGCTCAAGGGGATTGTCGCCCTCGCCGTAGCCATCGCCATCGCGGCGGGCGCGTGGATGCAGCGCGAGAAGATCGTATCGCTCATCACGCACGGCGGCGGGCAGGAGTACTACGTCAGCGTGGACGCGAAGCCGGAGGTCGAGGTCTTCGTCATCCACAAGGACTCGGAGAAGCTGGGCAAGGATCCGGTGTTCTTAGGCCACTCGCCGCTGAACGGAGTCTCGGGACCGCATCCCGGCGATCAGCTCCTGCTCGAGAACAAGCTGCTCGACATCCGCGCGCTGGTCCCCGTGAACGAGGGGCTCGCGGTGGGCGACACGCAGAAGATCAAGAAAGAGTTCAAGTCCGGGAAGGTGCGCGTGCGCGTCGCGCCGAAGAGCGTCTCGGAGTTGAAGGTCTACTCGGGAGACAGCTGGGTCGCGGACGTGAGCCCCACCGGCTTCGATCTCGTGGAAGGAACGCACTCACTGGAGCTGCGCGGACCGAAGCTGAAGAAGCCGGTTCCGTTCGAGGTCACGGTGAAGGCGGACAGCACGGTCGATACGAAGAACATCGATCTCACCGCGATGCTTAGCGATTAGGACGCGTCGAGCGGTCTCGGCGTCGATCAGTACCTCGGCACGCTGGGATCGATCTCCCCCGACCACGCGTCGATCCCGCCTCGCAGCGATGACGCGTTGATGCCGAGGTTCTCGAGCCACGCTGCTCCGTGAAGACTGCGGACTCCCAGGTGGCAGTACACGACGACCTCGCGACCTCGCAGCGCTTCGAGCTCGTCCTCTCGGGATTCGAACTCCTGGATCGGGATCAGCACGGAGCCGGGCAGTGATGCGATCTGCGCTTCACGAATCGTGCGGACGTCCAGCAACACCGGCGGATTCGGCTCTTTCAACCGCTCCGCCAAC
>JBJMQN010000654.1:0-3824 GCA_045802665.1 Myxococcaceae bacterium
CGCGGAGGAGAGGTTCCCGGTCTCGCGCAGCGTCGCCCAGCTGCGCTCGAGCGCGTTCTTCGGCAGCTCCAGCGCGGCCTCGAACGCCTCCAGCACCTTCGGCCCGCCCGGGTGCGCGACCCAGTGCTTGATCTTCGACCGGTCCAGGCCGTGCTGGGCCAGGAAGGCGTCCACGTCGCCGCGGATGTGCTCCTGCACCAGGTTGGGGACCTGGGCGTTGAGCACCACCTTGAAGCCGGAGTCGACCACGTCCCAGCCCATGATCCGCTCGGTGTCCGGGTAGAAGACGCTCCGGCTGGCCACCACCCGCGGCCCGCGGCTGGAGCGCCGGGCGCCGCCGCCGAGGATCACCGCCGCCGCGCCGTCGCCGAACAGGCCCGAGGCGATGATGTTGGGGATGGAGAGGTCCTTGCGCTGCAGCGTGAGCGAGCAGAGCTCCACCGACAGAAACAGCGCGGTCTCTTTCGGGTACGCGCGGAGATAATCCGACGCTCGAGCGAGGCCTGCCGCACCCGCGACGCACCCGAGTCCAAAGATCGGCGTGCGCTTCACATCCGGCCGAAGCCCGAGCCTGTTCACCAGCTTCGCGTCGATGCTCGGCGTCGCGATCCCCGTGACGGTCACGAAGAAGACGTGGTCCACCTGACTCGGCTCGAGGCCCGCTCGCTCCAACGCCTCACGCGCTGCGCGCTCGCCGAGGTCCGTGGCGACTTTGATCCACGCGTCGTTCCTCGCGGCGAAGCTCTCCAGCGCGAAGTATTCGTCGATGGGCAGCGCGGTGTGCCGGCCCTTCACCATCACGGCGCGGTGCAGCTCCTCGAGGCGTTCGACGTTGAAGTGCTTTTCGGCCCAGAGCTTCCGGAAGGCGCCGATCAGCGTCTCCTGATCCGCGTAGTGACGAGGGAGCACACGCGCGACGGAGGCGATCCGCGGATCAGACATCGGCGCTGAATAGCGGCGGGCGTGAAGTCGCTCAACCCATCGTGAGCGACGCAGTTACGAGAAGGACACAGCGCACGGCGGAAACGCCACGGTCACTGTGAGATCAGAATCAACAGCGGTCCCGCGCGTCCCGCTCCAATCGGATGCGGCAGGAACGAGCTCAACGTCACGCGTGTGGGCTCCGTCGGCGCTCGGCATTGGCGATAGCCGGTGTAGCTGCTGCCATCGCTGCTCTTCAGATCGTAGCTGCAGCGGCCCATCTTCCCTTCGATCGCCGAGGGCCCGATGCGCAGATCTCCGAGCTCGGTGCGGAACAGGCCGCGCACGTGCGTGACGTCGCCTGCGATCTCCACCGTGAGATCCACCGGCGTGCCGCCGAACGTGCCGCTGACATGGCCGTCCTTCTCGGTGAGCTCCACCAGCTGGCCGTACGCATCGCCGCGCCAGGTGTCGCCCGCCCAGCGCAGGTGAATCTCCGAGCCGAAGAGATCTTCGTCGCGTTCGCTGAGCTGCCGCTCTGCGCCGGGATACCAGACTGTCGCCGCCGTCTTCGCGGGCGGGCCGTGCGCGCATCCCGCAACGCAAATCGCGAGAGCAGCGGCGGCAGCTCTCACGCAGCAGCCTTCTGCAGCTGCTCGAACAACGGATGCAACGTCGATTCCTCGGACTCGATCCGCTGCGCCAGAATCTTCAGCGACGTGCCCCAATCGTTCCGGAACGCGTTGAGCTCGAGCGGCTTGCCCACGTAGCGATCGAAGAACGTCGTCAGCCCGCCAGCGATGATCTTCATGTTGTCGGCGAAGAGCTGGATGGTGCGCAGCTTGGCTTCGTTACCGGGCTTGCCAGCGAGCTGAAGCATCGGCGGATAGAAGCTCGCGGATTCCAGCTTCAGGTGCGCCATCAGCGCGTCGCGAAACTTCGTCAGGACCTCCGACGCCTTCGCTGCATCGTTCGCCTTCAGGGCGACATGCATCTCTCCCGCGAGCTGCTCGAGGAGACGGTGCTGGGTGCTGAGGGTGTCGGTGAGAGTCATGCGCGCAGGATAACGGCCGTCAGACAGGGCGCACGATTGGACGACGGATGCGGCGGATTGACGAGCGCCGAACGACTGGTGAGCTTCCGAGCGTGTGCGGTGATCTCTGCTCACGCCTCCGCGTCCGCGAGCCCGAGCTGTGCGGTGATCTGCGCTGCCCGCTCTCTCGCCGTGGGATCGAGCGGATTCACCTTCAGCGCCATTCGAGCCCACGCGTACGCGCGGGGCAGCAACCCCACCGCCGCGGCGTAGTCCGCTGCTTCGAGGTACCAGCGGACCGCGTCGTCGTAGCGCTCCAGCCGCTCATACATCCCGGCGATGCGCGCGCGGTCTGCGCCCGGTGGCTCGGTGAACGCGAAGTCCTGCCCCTTCTGAGGCAACGGCTGAAGTCGCTGCTTCAGCCGGTCTATCTCCGCCAACTCCTCGCGCCGGTCCGCCACGACTACTTCGCCGCCTCCACGAGCGCCGCGAAGCCCATGCCGCCACCGATGCACATCGTGACGACGCCGTAGCGGCCGTTGCGACGCTTCAGCTCGCGAAGGATCGTCGCGATCATGCGCGCGCCCGAGACGCCCAGCGGATGGCCGAGCGCGATCGCGCCGCCGTTCGGATTCACCTTGCTCGCATCCAGCCCGAGCTCGCGGATGCAGTACAGCGACTGCGCCGCGAATGCCTCGTTGAGCTCGAAGACGTCGATGTCCTTCACGTCCAGCTTGTTCTTCTGCAGCAGCTTGCGAACAGCTGGCACCGGACCGA
The DNA here is from genome assembly GCA_045802665.1 of Myxococcaceae bacterium. Lineage (GTDB taxonomy): Bacteria > Myxococcota > Myxococcia > Myxococcales > Myxococcaceae > JBJMQN01. The sequence goes on from JBJMQN010000654.1 coordinate 2,732, forward strand.
TGCCCATGATGTCCGGCGGCACGCCCGCAACCGCGTAGTCCACGAAGTAGCCCAGCGGCTTCACGCCCAGAGACTTCGCCTTCTCCTCGCTCATCACCACGACGGCAGCCGCGCCATCGGTGAGCGGAGAGGCGTTGCCGGCGGTGACGGTGCCTTTCGCGTTGAACGCGGGCTTCAACTTCGCGAGCCCCTCCAGCGTCGTCTCGGGGCGGAGGATCGTGTCCTCGCTTACCGTCACTTCGTTGCCGTTGCCGTTGTCGTCGTAGACCTTCGTCTTCACCGCGACGATCTCTTCCTTGAACTTCCCGTCAGCGCGCGCTTTCGCCGCCTTCTGCTGGCTCTGGAACGCGAACTGATCCTGGTCCGCTCGCGAGACGCCGAAGCGGCTGCCCACGTTCTCCGCCGTCGCGCCCATCGAGGTGTAGACCTCGGGGTGCTGCTCCATCACTTCCGGATTCGCGGAGACCTTGTTGCCGCCCATCGGGATGAGCGTCATCGACTCGAGCCCGCCGCCGATGCCCACCTGAATGCGGCCCGCGTTGATCGCATCCGCGAGGTTCGCCACCGACTGCGAGCCGGAGCTGCAGAACCGGTTGATGGTCATCGCGGGCACGGAGTCCGGCAGCCCGGCGAGCATGGACGCGAGGCGCGCCACGTTCATCCCCTGCTCGGCCTCCGGCATCGCGCAGCCGAGGATGACGTCTTCCACTTCTTCTTTCTTCAGCCCCGGCACGCGCGCGACCGCTTCCTTGATCGCGACGGCGGCGAGCGTGTCAGGGCGGGTGTCCTTGAACTCGCCCTTCAGCGCTCGGGTGAACGGGGTACGAACTGCGGAGGCGATGACGACTTTGGTTGCCATGGTGAGAGTCTCCTAACCGTCTAGTTCCGCAGCGGCTTGCCGTTCATCAGCATGTGTTCGATGCGCGCCTGGCTCTTCTCTTCGCCGCAGAGCGAGAGGAACGCCTCCAGCTCCAGCTCGAGCAGGTGCTCTTCGGTGACCAGCGAGTTCGGGCTCGTGTCGCCGCCCGTCAGCACCGTCGCGAGCTTCCGGCCAATCTTCCGATCGTGCTCGCTGATCTGCTGATTGTTCTGC
>JBJMQN010000655.1:0-11977 GCA_045802665.1 Myxococcaceae bacterium
AGGGCTTGGGGAGACAGGCGAGGATCCCCAGGCCGCTCGCGACTTCAGAGGTCTCCGGCGTGAAGAAGCCGGTCACGAGGATCACCGGCACGGCGTATTTCAGCGCGCGCATCTTGCGGACGAGATCGAAGCCGCTCGCGCCGGGCAGGTTCTTGTCCACGATCATCAGCGCGAACGAGTCCCGCTCCATCGCGGCCAGCGCGTCCTCGGCCGAGCGGACCACGCGCACGCGGCGCTCGGGCCAGGCGCGCGCGAGCGCGATGGTGAGCAGCGACGAGACGGCGGACTCGTCGTCCACCACCAGCACGTCGCGGCTCCTGCTCATGAGCGGATCAACCATCGCCGCGAGACGGTACAGGCCACGAACAGAAGATCCCCGTCGAACGGTCCGAGGCCTGTTTAGAACAGAATTGCGGACAGCCGTTCAGGTGTGCCGAATGACAGGATCATTGGCGCAACCGCCGAACCTGGATCCGCTCGACGCTCGACGCCGAACGCTCAACGAGCCGTCACACCGACAGATCCGTCTCCGCCCAGCCCGCGTGCCCTGAGATCGCCCACTGCAACGCGTGGCGCCGCTCCACGATCAGGTCCGGATGAACCTTCTCCGCGGGAAACTCCTCGCCGAGAAAGCTCGCATCCACCACCGCCCAGTGCAGCCGGAACGCGAAGTCCGCCTCCCGCACCAGCTCCGAGAAGCTCCGCGTGCTCGCGCCTGACAGATACGGCAGCACAGGCTCATTCTTCCGCAGGTCCGCCCAGAGCAGCTTCCGCTCCGGAGGCGCGAAGCTCCGCCACGACAAGGTCTCCACCCGGCCCAGCACCCACGAGAGCGCCCAGACGCCCTCGGCTCTCCAGAGCATCCCGTCGCGATCCAACGCCGAGAGCGGCGTCCTGCTCGCGAGCAGCGCCTGCTCCTCCTCCGTGAGCGCATTGTCCAACCGGTTCACCGAGATCCACCGGCTCACCAGCGCGACTGGCGCGCCCTCTCCCAGCTCCACCAGCGCGTTCATCGCCGCCGCTCGCGCCGCGACCTCTCCCGCGGGCTTCGGCTGCGCGCGCTCCAGCGGCGGAAGGTTCTCATTCACCTTCACGCCGAGGACCCGGAGCCTCCCCTCGGACTGCGCTTTGATCTCGAGCAGCTCTGCGTCGGTCATGTCGTAAAAAAGAATCGCGCCGGTCGCGAACCTATGAGGTTCACAACCGGCGCGCTCTCTACAAAGCAGTCTTTGACGAACTACTTCTGGTCTTCAGCGACCTTCTCGTCCGCCGCCTTGGTGTCCTTCGTGTCCTTGGTGTCCTTGCCGGCCGCGACCGCAGGGGTCTTCGGCATCGGCGTGGCGCCCGGAACGTTGGAGGAGATGTTCAGGGTGTAGTCGAAGCCGCCCTGCACCGCAGCGTCCGCGGGACGAACGTCGATCTCGTACTTGCCGGCCTTCAGGTCCAGCGACGCAGTGGCCGCTTCACCCACGCTGCCCTTGATCGTGGAGAGCGTCTTGCCGTCCTGCTTGATCTCGAGCTCCGGCCAGAGCGCGTACTTCTTGCCCGGCGCCGGGATCACGAACACGTTGTACTTGCCCGGCTTTTCGATGGTCCACGCGTACGTGTCCTCGGTGCCGACGTTCGCCTCGCACGCCTTCGCCAGCGCACCCGTGATCTCCGACTTGCAGTACTTGCTGTCGATGTTCGACGTGTCCACGTTGCCGATGCCGAGCGCCAGCATCGCGATGCCGCCAACCGCACCGACGCCGCCGCCGATGAAGCCGACCTTCGTCTTCTTCGCGGTGGAGCCCATCAGGCCTTCACGGCCCTTGTTGGAGATCATCAGCGAGCGCCACGACGGCTTGATGATCTTGCCGCCCTCGAGCTTGCCGAGGACGAACAGGTTCTTCGACGTGTCGAGCGGAACGACCTTCTCGACCGCGCTGTAGCCGGTGGTGTAGCCGTCACCCGAGCCGTCCGCGGTGATCGTGTAGCCTTCGAACGTGAGGTGGGACGACTTCTCGTCGTAGACCTTCTTCCAGTTGTCGAAGTCGGCCTTGCCGTCCTTCACGTCAACCTGCACGACGCCGGAGCCATCGTTCAGCTGGATGACCGCGCCGCCCTGGATGGTCTTGATCTTGTTCTTGCCCTTTTCGGTCTTCGCGCCGTCCTGGGTCTGAACCGTCTTCTCGTGGTGGCGATAGACTTCGATCTCGTACGCCAGGCACTTGGTCTTGGTGATCGGCGACGTCACGGTCGCGTCCGCACCTTCGGCAACCAGCGCGCCTTCAGTGGAGACCGCGCCCTTGTCACCCGCCGGAGCGCCCGGCTTCGCGACGTCGCCCGTCTTCAGGAACGGGGCCGCGAGAATGCGCTTGCCCTTCAGGTGCTGCATCAAGCCGAAGACGCCGAGTCCAGCGCCCACCAGCAGAACGAAAATACCCATTTGTTAGCTGCTCCCTTTACGTCGGTAAGGGGCCCCCGAAATCCGGCCCGGTTATTAGCTGCGCGGGATTTATTCCCGGATGCGCGCGCGGCGATTTATCGGGTCGGCGGGGGCTCTGTCGAGGGGGGGAGAATTTCTCATGCCCTGTTGATCAGCCCTGCCGCGTAACCACTCGACAATGTGCAGCTTTTATTCGCGGACACGCGTGCTGGCGGGCGCGCGATCGGCCGCTCCCTCTGCGATCGGGGCGACGGGATCCAGCTTCACGACGCCGAGAAGGTCCTCATTATCGCGCGTCGTCTGCTGAAGCGCGTCGACGCCGGTCATCAGATCGTCGAGCTGATCCGCGAGCTGAGCGGGCGAGGCCATGGTGAGCACCTGATCGCGCAAGAGCCGCACGGTGTTCTCGATCAGGTTCATCTGGCCGCGAGCGCGCGCGAGGAAGTTCTGGATCTCCTTCATCGTGTCCACGCGCTTCTTGAGGACCTCGATGTTCTTGCGCGCGATCGATTGCGCGGACGGATCCTGCACCGCCTTCTCCACGCCTTCTTGAACGGTGATCTGCCGCTGGAGATCGCGCGCGTCGGTGGCCTGCAGATACGTCTCCGCGCGCGTGCACGCTGAGGCGAGCGACACGAACGCACTGTGGAGCTGCGAGAGCTTGTCGAGCTCGGTCTGAAGCAGGATCGCCTGAAACGACGGGTTGTGCTGCATGTCGCGTTCGATCTCGTGCCGCAGCTCGTCCAGCGCGTGCGCTCTGGCCCACTCCCGTTCTGGGAGTGACTCCATCAACTTCGCGACGCGGTCCCTGTCCGCCTTCTCCTCTTCCTCGCGTTCGGCGCGATCGACGGCGCGCTGAAACGGTTTGAGATCAGGCCCGAAGAGCAGCCACATGGCCTCGGCGCCCAGCGCGACCGCGGAGAGCACGTACTCACCGGTCGCGACGGAAGCGACGACCGCGCCGCCGAGCAGCGACAGGTTGTAGATGTTGGCGAACGCGGCCTTGAGGTAGCTCTTGCCGGCCATTCTCTCTTGGCTTCCTACAACCCGACCCGCAGGTTGCCCTTCACGTTCAGGCTGTAGAGCAGCTCGAGGATGTGGTTCTCCACGCGCTTGAACTCGGCGGTCTGCTTCACCATCGGATCGCGATCGTGGAACGTCGGCACTTCGATGCGGTGCAGCACCTGAGCGGGGCGGTGGCTGAGCACGAAGATCACGTCCGCGAGGAACACCGCCTCGGAGATGTCGTGGGTGACGAAGAGGACCGTGTTGTCCTGCTTGTTGATGACGTCCAGCACCAGCGTCTGCATCCCGAAGCGCGTCTGCGGATCGAGCGCGCCGAACGGCTCATCCATCAGCACGAGCTTCGGCTGATTGACGATGGTGCGCGCAATCGCCACGCGCTGCTTCATGCCGCCGGAGAGCTGCTTCGGGTACGCCTCGGCGAAGTCCTTGAGCCCCACCTGCCCGATGATGTCGAGCGCCCGCTTCTTCCGCTCCGCCGCCGGCACGCCCTTGAGCTCCAGCCCGTACTCCACGTTCTGCCGCACGGTGCGCCAGCCGAAGGACGTGTAGCTCTGGAACACCATCCCGCGATCGCCGGTGGTCCCGGTGCCCGCGATGTTGGTGCCGTCCACGAGGATCTGCCCCGAGTCCGGGTTGAGCAGCCCGGCGATGGCCTTGAGGATCGTGCTCTTGCCGCAGCCGGACGGGCCGAGGAACACCGCGAGCTCACCGATGCCGGGCTTGTTCGCGACGGAGAGGCTCACGTTGTTGACCGCCTGGACGACCTGTCCCCTGCGATCGACGTACGAGATGTAGAGGTCTTTGAGCTCCAGCTTGGGCGTGGTGCCGGCGCCGACCGCTGCGGGCGCAACGGGAGCGGAGGCCGGTTCGGGCGCGGCGGTTGGCGCGACGTCACTCATTCTGCTCCCTCCACCTGAACACCACGCCGTTCACGCCGCGGATGATGAGGTCCGTGGTGATGCCGATGAGACCGACGACCAGAATGCCCGCGAAGCTCCACGCCGGCTTGTTGTGCTGCTCCGCGAGCCGAAGGATGTAGCCGATGCCGTTCCGCGGATTCACGATCTCCGCGAGGATGATGTACGTCCACGCGATCGCGTTCATTACCCGAAAGCTGTCGAAGATCTGCGGCAGCGCGGCGGGGATCAGCACCGTGCGGATGACCTGCCACTTCGTCCCGCCCAAGGTGAACGCGGTCTGAACGAGCTCCTCGGGCACCACTCGAATCGCGTCCACGACCACCGGCAGCAGGAAGACGAACGTGCCCAGGAAAAGGAACGCGACCTTCTGCTTCTCCTCGATGCCGAACCACAGAATCAGCAGCGGGATGAACGCGGTGATCGGCAGGTAGCGCAGCGGCGCCATCACCGGATCGAAGAATTTGTTCACCGCCTCGAACGAGCCCATCGCGATGCCGAGCGGCACCGCCACCGCGATCGAAAGCCCGAACGCGATGCCGATGCGCTTGAGCGAGGTGAGGATCGCCGGCCCGAGATCCTGCTCGAAGAACAGATAGAGCAGAGACTTCAGCACCTCGTCCGGCGCGGGCAGGAAGAAGTGGCTGACCAGCGGCTCGGGACCTGCGCCCCGGTTCACCTGCACGTAGCTGCAGATGCACCACGCGAGGAAGATGATCCCGAAGGACATCAGCCCGAGCAGCCGGCCGGTTGCGAGCGGGATGTTCGACCGCAGCGAGAACAGCGGCGGCTTTCGACGCGGAGGAGGAGGCATGCAGTCCCGTGAGCGCTACTGCGCGTTCAGCACGACCTTGATGTCCGTGCGGCGGTTGAGCGCTCGGCCGTCTTCGGTGGTGTTCGGGGCGATCGGGTTCTCCGAGCCCTTGCCCACCGCGATGAAGCGCTGCTCGGGGATCGAGAAGTTCTTCACGAGGTACGCCTTCACCGCCTCCGCGCGCTTCTGGCTGAGCGACTTGTTCGCCGCCGCCTGACCCCGGCTGTCGGTGTTGCCTTCGATCTGGAGGTACGTGTTGCCGAAGGACAGCATCGTCTCGCCCAGCGAATCGAGCGTGAAGTAGCTGCCCGGCATGATCTCGTCCGACCCGGTGGTGAAGTGGATGGAGAGCGACTTGTTCACGATGGCGCGGTCAGAGACCTTCGGCTTGCCCTCGAACGCGTAGGACTCCTCCACCTTCTGGTCCTTGAACTTGTCACCCAACGCCGCCACGAAGCGGCTGTCCTTGTAGTTCGCCGCGTCCACCGCCTTCGAGACCACGCCCTTCTTCCGCCAGATGATGAAGGCGGAGTTGAAGATGGTGTCGAAGTACGGCTTCGGACCGGAGATGCCGAAGAAGAGCGCGTTGTCCGCGAACGGCGTCAGCTTGAGGCCGGAGAGCATGCCGGAGACGTCGTCCGGGCCCAGCTTGAGCGCGTTGCCCACGAGCTGGTTGGTGCCCTGCGGATCCTCCTTCATCACGCCAATCGCCTCGAACCAGCCCGCGACGAACGCCTGAAGGGACGCCGGCGCCTCGTCGATGATCTTCTGCCTCGCGACCAGCGTGTCCGCGATCACGTTCGTCGCCGCCGTCGTGGAGACGAGGATCGCCGCGTCGTCGGGACGCGCAGCAACGGCGCCGGAGAGATCAGGCTCCCACGTCACCGCCGCATCCACGCGCTTGGCCTTGAACGCCGCCGCCGCCGCCGGAGCTTCGGGGAAGAACACGAGGTCCTTCTCGATCTGCGCGCGATCGTCGGGAGACAGACCGGACTGGTTCAGCATGTAGAGCAGGAACCAGTGCGACGGGGTGAACTTGGTCGTCGCGACCTTCTTGCCCTTGAGATCTTCGATCGACTTGATCGACTTGAGCGCCACGATGCCGTCGCCGCCGCGGCTCCAGTCCTCCTGGATGATGGCCTTGGCGGGGATGTTCTGCTCGGCGAGGGTCGAAGCCTCGCGCGCCCAGCTGTCGACGGTGTCCCACATCACGTCGATGTCGCCGTTGATGAAGGCCTTCAGCTTGCTGTCCGGGTCCTCGATGAGGATGAACTCCACGTCCAGCCCGTACTTCTTCTTGTAGAGCGACGCCGCGCTGCCGGGGGTCATGCCGCCGTTCGCGACGATGCCGGGCGCATGCCCTGCCCACGTGTTGATCGCGACCTTGAGCGGACGGCTCAGCTTGCCGCTGCCGATGGCGCCGTTGTTGTTGCTGTTGACCGCGACCTTGCCGTCCTTCGGCGCATCCGAGAGGCCGTTGAACGCGTTGAAGTCATCCTTGGTGACGGCGCTGTCAGAGCTTTTGCCGCCTTCCGTGGACGTCTTCGCGCCGGACCAGCTCTTGATCTCGTCGCCGTAGCGCTTGAAGACGACGAAGCCGACAACGCCCAGAACGACGAGCGCGAGGAACAGCTTTCCAAAGGGAGTCAGTTTCATTGAGGTTTTTTCTGTGGCGAAAAACGAGGGTCGTCAAATCCCGAGCGGGCTCTCTTAAGCAGGGCCCGCCGGCGTCTGGAAGAAGTCGAGCACCTTCTGCACCTGCGTCTTGCGATCGGTCGCGGCCTTGCTGAGCGTGCCCAGGTTCGCGGTCCGCTTCTCGATGTCGCTCCGGAGCGCGGCGATCTTCTCGTTGTAGGCCTTGATCTGCGCCTCGGAGTCCGTGATCGCCTTCGCCGTCGCGTTCTCGTTGACCTTCACGTACGCGTCCAGCGCTCGCTTCTGGTTCTGCGCGGCGACGACGATCTTCTCGACCTCGAAGCCGAACGCTTTGAGCGACGCCTCGACGATCTGTTTCTTGAGCGGCTGCGGCGTGGTCTCTGGGAGCGACTTGAGCAGCTCCTCCGCCTTCTTCACCCGGTCCAGCTCGCCCACGTCCATGCCGGCGTCGCGGAAGATGGTGTCGAAGTCGGTGGGCGCGGCGGCGGCGGGAGCGGCGTTGAGCTTGATGTTCGGGAGCGGCGGCTCGGCGGGCATTCCACCTGGAGCGCCGGGACCCTGCTTCTGGCCTTTGGGGGCGCCCGCGCCCTGCGCAAGCTCCGCGACGATGTCAGCGGGAGACTTGTCCGCGTCGGCGGCGTCATCCTTCTCTTTGCCCTCGTTCTCGACGAACAAGCCGAGGAACTTCGATCCCAGCCCCTTCTCATCCGGCATTTATGGGCCCCTCCTCAAGGCGACGGCGGGAGGTGTTTATCAGGTTTCGGCCCCTGCGCTGCCTTGAACGTGGCGGTCGTGAACCCCGTCGCCAGAATCGCCGCGAGGCCGACGATCGGCACGATCGCTTTCAGAATCGCCTCGGCTTTCCGCCATCCCTCTACGTCCTGCGCCGAGGCGATCTGCAGCGCCGAGTAGTACGCGATGAGCCAGCCGATGAGCACGAAGAGCGTCGCGCTCCCCCAGATGATCTGCGCCTTCGTGCGCTTGCCCTTGAACGCCAGCGAGATGAGCACCACCAGCGCCGCGAAGCCCGTCGCCCAGCACAGGCCCGCGCCCGCTTGAAACGCGCCGAAGGGCCCCGCGGTGTCCATCATCCAGCCGTTGGTGATGACGAAGCCGAACTTGGTGAATTGCGTGTGGCACTCGGGAGAATCCGTCGTCGGGGCGGATTCGCCGAACTTCTCGTGCAGACAGGAGACCGCGCGGGAGAGCTCCATGCGATCGTGCCCATAGATGACGAGCGACGCGATCAACACGCCCGCCGCGAGCGACGCCAGCACCACGCGCGGATTCATTCCTCTTCTCCCTCGGGCGCAGCCACTTCGGACTTCATCAGCTCGCGCAGCACGACGGTCGCGTAGCTGCCTTTGGGCAACGTGAACGCGAGCGAGATGACATCGCCTGCGATCTCGATCGACGGCTCGGCGAGCAGCACGCGGTAGACGCGCCGGCTGCCTTCGGTCTCGTCTTTCCCGCGCTTGAAGTCTTCGATCGTCACGCCCGCTTCGCTGAGCAGCCGCTGCTCGAGCTCGGCGACCTCTCCCGCGGACTTCGTCATCTTGGGTCCGAAGATGGGCCCCGCGGGGCTGACTTCTCCCCGGTCCACGCGCGGCTGATCCACGGCTGGATCTTCGCAGACGAACATCCCGCCCGTATCCGTCTTTCGGAGCACGTCGCCCTTCACCGCCGTCGCGAGCGTGCCGGCCTGAAGCCTCAGCTGAAGCGCCTGATTGAAGAGCTTCGACTGGAACGCGGAGAGGAACATCTTGCGAGAGAACCTGTCCGGCTTCTTCGGCAGCCGCTGCCCAAGGATGAGCAGCTTGCCGAGCTCCGCGTTGTCACCCGCCGCGCCGAAGCGCTGCTCGCCGAAGTAGTTGGGGACGCCAATGCGTACCAGCCGTTCGAAGATCGTTCGCGCCGCCTCCGCATTCGCCGCGTTGCGGATCTTCAGCTGGAAGCGGTTGCCTTTGAGGTGCCCGTTCTTGAGCTTGTTGCCGTGCCGCTTCGCCTCCAGCAGCTGTACGTCCGGATCGTTGAACGCGGCGAGCTTCGGCTCCGCCTTCGCTGGAACGGAGAGCCACTGCGTCGTCACCGCGTGCCGATCCTTGAGGCCTGCCCACGAGACTTCGCGGTCGTCGATCTCCAGCGCCCGGGCGATTCGCTTCGCGAGCTCCGGTGTGGAGAGGCCCTTCTTTCGGAGGTGAAGGAAGAGGTGCTCGCCGGCTTCGCCACTGGGGAGATACGCGGGCAGCTCGTCGACCTGAAAGTCTTCGGGGGTGGAGCGGATCACACCGCCAGAGCCGGGCAAGTCGGACGTGAGATAGGGCAGGACGCTCATTGCCCTGCGTCGTTTAGCAAGCTTCAGCCAATCCGCACGGACAGCATCGACACCGACCCGTCGTCGAAGCCCTCCACCGGAAACGAAACCTTCTCGCCGCCATCGCACTGCGCGAGCACGTAGAGCAGCGGCAGGAAATGATCCGGCGTCGGCGCGCAGAGCATGGCGTCCTTGCCCATCTCCTCGTAGTTGGCGAGCTCCGCGCCCTTCCCCGCTTCGATGAGCTGCTTCACCTGCCCCTCGAAACGCAGCGCCCAGTCGTACGGCTCACGCGCTTCGAGCCCCCACGAGTACGCGTGCAGGTTGTGGACGACGTTTCCGGAGCCGACGATGAGGATGTCCTCGTCGCGGAGTGGGCGCAGGCAGCGCGCGAAGTTGAAGTGCTCGTGACCGCTCATCGTCTCGTCGAGCCCGAGCTGCACGATCGGAACGTCCGCGTTCGGGTACATCCGCCGCAGCACGGACCAGGTGCCGTGATCGAGCCCCCATTTTTCGTCGAGCTCGATCGGCCGCGGCGAAAGTGACTTGACCCTGTTCGCGAGCTCGCGAGATCCCGGCGCCGGGTACTGCACCGCATGCAGCGCCGGAGGGAATCCGCCGAAGTCGTGAATGGTCCGCGGCTTGAGATTCCCCGTCACGCGCCCACCGGGTTCGTACCAGTGCGCGGAGATGCAGAGGATCGCCTTCGGCCGCGGAAGGCTCTCGCCGAGCCGCTTCCAACCATCCGCGTACGGGTTGTCGACGATCGCGTTCATCGGATTGCCGTGTCCGATGAAGAGAACGGGCATCAGCGCCATAGAGGGACCTCGATCAGGAGCAGATCATCTTACTCCAGCGTCGCCAGCAGCTCTTTCACGCGTCGCGCGAGCTGCTCATCCGCCTGCGCTTCCAGCAGCTCTCCTGCCTGGAAGAGCATGAAGAACATCACGTCGGACAGCGCCTGCTTCAGCGAGGCCACGGGCTCGGAGCCCAGCTGCGGCTTCACCGCTTCGAACGATCTCAACACGGAGTCCGACGGCAGCTGGCCCTGTCCGTCGAACGCGATCCCGGTGAGCACCGGCGACTGCGAGAGCGCCCGGTTCGCCAAAGCGGCATTCACCGCGCCGACGAGCTCCTTCTCCATCGACTGCGCGGCGACCTCGGTGCGGATCTCGCTGAAGATCTGATTGAAGGTCTTCACCACGCGCGCCGCGTCCACCGGTCCCGACGACGGCTGCTGCGCCTGCTGCTGCGTGCTGCTCTGCGAGACGGCTCCGGCGGACGGGTGCTCGTGCAGAGAGACGAAGCCGCCTTCCAGCAGCCGGAAGACGATCTTGGTGACGTCGAACTCGCTGATGCGCGCCTGCTGCGCGAGCTCGAAGACGCTCTTGTGGCCGTCCACCAACGTGAGCACCTCGTCCTCCTCCGGCTCCAGCTTTCCGTCGGAGGCGCGCTTCTTCGCCACGTAGAAGCGGGCGTGGGGGATCTTCTTCCGGAAGTGCGCGAGCTCGTCGATCTTCCGGATGCTGTCCATCAACAGGCTCTGCGTGGAGAGCTGGAGCAGCGTCGTCTGCGCCTTCTCGTCGATGGGCTGATCCACGAGCTGAAACGTCCCCTCGCGGCACAGCACCATCGCGTGGAAGATCTCGCTCACCTGCTGCGTCATGCACTTGTAGAGGTCGTGCGCCTGCAGCGCGCCGCGATCCACCAGCACCCGGCCGATCTTCGAGGGCGGGTGCTCTTTCAGCACGTCGTCGAGCTGCTTTCGGCGCAGATAGCCGAGCCGCACCATCACCTCGCCGAGCCGCTCCGTGGAGTCCTCGCTGGTGGCGCTCCGCACTTCGCCGTCTTTGAGCGCCAGCGTCCGCTCACCGGAGGGCGCGAGCACGCGAATCACGCCGCTCCAGCGCGACTGCGAGAGGAACGCGATCAGATCCGAGATCGGAAAGCCGGACGCGTCTCCCGCGAGGACGACGCGCGGGGCCTCGGCGACGGAGCCTTCGGGCGGGAGGCGGAGGAGCAGCAGCATGTCGCCGCTCGTGGGCGCCAGCGTCCAGCTCCCGGTGCGTTTGCCGAGCGCCTTCTGCCCATCCCCATCTTCGGAGGTCAGGGTGCCGCGTGAGTCCAGCTTGACGCGCGCATACACGGTTGGTCAGCCCTGATCAGGCGCCCAGCCCTTGTTGGTCATCCACTCGATCTCATCGTCGACCGCGTGGCCAAGGGTGGCTTCGTCAATCGACATGTTGTGCTTGCGGCCGTTCAGATACAGCGACGGCGTCGAGTCCACGCCCGCCTTCCGGCCCGCTTCCTTCGACGCAGCCAGCGCATCGCCGTACGCATTGTCCGCCATCGCCTTGCCCAGCGCGTTCGGATCCAGCCCGATCTTCGCCGCGAGCTGCTTGATGGTCTCGGGTGACAGGGACATCTGGTTGTCGAACAGCGCGTCGTGCATCTCCCAGAACTTGCCGTGGTCGCGCGCGAACAGGGCCGCCGTCGCCGCGGGTATAGCGTTCGGGTGAGCAGAGAGCGGGAACGCCATCCAGCAGAACCGGACCTTCCCGTTCGTCTTCACGAAGCTCTCCAGCAGCGGCCGAGCGGCACCGCAGAACGGGCACTCGAAGTCCGAGAACTCCACCAGCGTGACCTTCGCGTCCTTGGGGCCGGTGCACTGGCGCGGATCCGGATTGAACTCGTGCCGAGGCTGACCGAACGACGCGTAGTACTTGGACAGCGAGACGATCGTCTCCACCGCCGCCACGCCGTTCGCCGCATCCGCCGCCGCGAGCAGCGTCATCCGCTTCGCGTGCCGGCAGTTCGGGTGC
>JBJMQN010000656.1:0-5522 GCA_045802665.1 Myxococcaceae bacterium
GCGTGCACTGACGTGGACGAGGCCTCTGTGGACAACTTTCCTTCGGGCGCGTGCGAGTCACCTGACTTGAGCGCGTAGGGAACTGACGCCACCTGAATCTGGGGCGCCAGCTCTGCCGAGGCATTGACGATCTGCCGATTGGGCCGAATCGAGAGCGCTTCGGGCTCGGCGACGCGCGGGCTCACCACCCCGTCGTCAGCCGGTCGTATCCATCTCGCATCAGCGTCTCCGCGAGGCGGCGCATTGCCGTCGTGCGATTCGTCTCGGTGCGCAGGACGTCTCCATCGATCCGGTCCGGCAGATAATCCTCCTGACCCGACACGTCGATCTCGCTCAGCACGCGGCCGCCCTTCACGAGCTTCAGGTGTGCGTTGCCGTAGAGCCGGTAGCTCGCGAGCGTTCCATTCGGCGCAAGGATCGTCGGCGCGCCTCCGATCGATCGCACTTCGCCTTCGATGCGTGCGTCACTCGTCGCGCCGCCTAAGACTCCCGCTCGCGTGCACTGTTCGCGAAGGCTCTCGGTGAACACCGCCTCGACGCCGGACTCGGCGGTGCGGTTGGTGAACACCGGGACCTCCACGCTCCTCACGCCTTCGGGGAGGGGGGCTCCGCCGGCGGTGAAGCGATAGCCGCATCCGCTCGAGAGGAGACAAAAGAGGAGTGCTGCTGCGCGCATCGATCGCGTGCCGTACATCCGGCTCCGAACGGGGTCAAGGAACCCACGGGAGTTCTTGCTGACCCGGAGCGCTTGTCCCACCCGCGAACCTTCACGACGGATTTCCGAGGCACACACGCGGGTCGCTAGCATGGCAGCCGAGCTCGCACGGCGCGTGGCGAAGCGGACCACGGTTTGCAAAAGCTCATCTCATGATTGCCTGCGGTCTAGCGCTCGCGCTGTTCACTGCTCAGGTTCCGCCGCCGCTGGTGGATGCGGAGCCGGTGAGTACGCAGCTCGCTCCGCCGCCGCTGGTCGACGCGGCGCCTGTGGTTCCTCCGCCGCCACTGATGAATGCGGAGCACGTGGAAGAGTTTTCGCCTCCGCCGCTGGTGAACGCGGACGTGCCATTGCCGTCAGGGCCGCTCGCGGAAGAACCCGAGCGCGTGCCGATGCTCGGCGTCGGCGCTGACGTCGGCGCTCCCGATGGCGCGGGCGCCAACATCTACGTTCGCCTCTTCAAGTTCCTCGAGCTGCACGGCGGCGTCGCTTACAACGGCGTGACGGCGGGCCTTCGCGGCGGCGTGACGTTCCTGCCGTGGGATCGCTGGTACGTGCCGACGCTGACGCTGGAAGTCGGCGATCACCCGGCGGGCGATGCGAACCCGGCGGTGCGGTTCCTCACCGGGAACCCTCACCTCAACATCTCTCAGCTGGAGAACGTCGGTTACGGGTATCAGTCCGCGCTGCTCGGCTTCGAGTTCGGCAGCCGCGAGCACTACATGATCTTCCTGCGCGGCGGCGTGACCCGCGTCGTCGGCCATGCTTCGAGCAACGCGACGGTCATCGCGGCGGGCGGAGGCTCGGGCGCGAATGGGACGACGACGTTCGGGAACATCGACGCCGAGCTCACGCTCCCCGCGGCTCAGTTCGGGTTCGCCCTCTACTTCTTCTGACGGGTCAGCCCGCGACGACGAAGTTGATGAGGCGCTTCGGGACGAAGACGACTTTCTTCAGCTGCTTGCCCTCGACGTAGGCCTTCACGCGCTCGTCGCCTTCGGCTGCGGCTCGGACTTCGGCTTCGGTGGCGGCGGCGGGGACCTTCAGCTCCGCTCGCAGCTTTCCGTTCACCTGCACGGCGTAGGGGATCACGTCGTCCACGACCAGCGCCGGATCGAACTCCGGCCACTTCTGCGCGACGGTGAAGCCTTCGTGCCCGTACGCCGAGGAGATCTCGTCCGCCAGGTGCGGCGTGAACGGCGTGAGCAGCAGCGTGAGCAGATGGATCGCCTCCGCCATCGCCGCTTTCTCCGCGGGCGTCTCCAGATTTTCGAACGTGTAGAGCGCGTTCACGGCCTCCATGATCCCGGCGATAGCGGTGTTGAAGGACAGCCGCTCGATCGCCTCGGTCACGCGTTTGACGCACTTGTGCGCGGCGCGGCGGATCTCCAGCGCCCTGCCTTCGAACGGCCCCGTGTGCCTGCTCCCCTTCACGTTCTGCTCGTGCGTCGCGGCCAGCACCCAGACGCGCTTCAGGAAGCGGAAGGCGCCTTCGACCTGATCGTCGGACCAGTCGAAGTCGCGCTCGGGCGGGCCCGCGAACATCACGTAGCAGCGAGCGGTGTCCGCGCCGTACTTCTCCACGATCGACGACGGCTGCACGACGTTGCCCCAGCGCTTGCTCATCTTGCGCCCGTCGGGACCGTTCACGATGCCCTGGGTAATCAGCCGCGTGACCGGCTCGTCCACGGGCGACAGACCCATCTCGCGCATCACGCGGGTCCAGAAGCGGAAGTACAGCAGGTGCATCACCGCGTGCTCGGGACCGCCGACGTAGATGTCCACCGGCAGGTAGCGCTTCGCCTCGGCGGGATCGAACGGCGCCTTGTCGTAGTGCGGCGACAGGTAGCGCGCGTAGTACCAGCAGGAGTCGACGAACGTGTCCATCGTCTCCGCTTCGCGACGAGCAGGCCCGCCACACTTCGGGCACTTCGTGTTCACCCACGACGAGACCTTCGCGAGCGGCGGCTCACCCTTCCCCGTCAGCACCTCCTGCACGTCGATGTCCGGCAGCTTCACCGGCAGCTGATCTTCGGGGACCGGAATGCCCTTCCGCTCCGGATCGCACTTGTCGCAGTAGATGATCGGAATCGGCGTGCCCCAGTAGCGCTGGCGCGAGAAGCCCCAGTCTTTCTGGCGGTAGGTGATCGCTCGGCGGCCTTTGCGCTCCTTCTCCAGCGCCGTCGCCATCTTCACGCGCGCGTCTGGTGAAGTGAGCCCGGTATACGGCCCCGAGTCCTCCAGCACGCCGTCGTCTCCGTACGCGGTCTCCAGCTTGTCCGCGGAGAGCTTCTCTCCCGTCGCGGGCTGAATCACGACCTTGATCGGCAGCGAGTACTTCTTCGCGAATTCGAAGTCGCGCTGATCGTGCGCGGGCACGGACATCACAGCGCCGGTGCCGTAGTCCGCCAGCACGAAGTTCGCGACCCAGACGGGGACCGGCGCGCCGGTGAAGGGATTCTGAGCGTACGCGCCGGTGAAGACGCCCTGCTTCTCGGCGCCTTCCTCGGTGCGCTCCTCCTTCGTCATCGCCGCCATCTTCTGGACGAACGCTTCGACGGGGCCGCGCTGTTCGGGCGTGGTGATCTGCGAGACCAGCTTGTGATCCGGCGCGAGCACGACGTACGTGCAGCCGAAGATCGTGTCCACGCGGGTGGTGAAGACGCGGATCGCGGCGCTGTGTCCCTTGAGCGGAAACTCCGCCTCGGCGCCCTCAGAACGGCCGATCCAGTTCCGCTGCATCGACGTGATTCGATCCGGCCATTCTTTCAGCTGATCGAGACCGTCCAGCAGCGCGTCGGAGTAGCGGGTGATCCGGAAGGACCACTCGGGCTGCTCCTTGTCGATGACCTTGCTGTCGCAGCGTTCGCACTTGCCGTCCACGACCTGCTCGTTCGCGATGACGGTCAGGCAGCCGGTGCACCAGTTCACGCGGCTGAAGCGGCGATAGACGATGCCCTTCTCCAGCATCTTCACGAAGAACCACTGGTTCCAGCGGTAGTACTCGGGCTCGGAGGTGTTGACCTCGCGCGACCAGTCGTACGCGTAGCCGAGGCTTTTGATCTCTTTCTTGAACGAGTCGATGTTCTCCCGCGTGCGGATCGCGGGATGGATCTTGTCCTTGATCGCCGCGTTCTCCGCCGGCAGCCCGAACGCATCCCAGCCCATCGGGTGGAAGACGTCGAAGCCCTTCATCGAGAAGTAGCGTGCGTACACGTCGCCGATCAGGTAGTTGCGCACGTGCCCCATGTGCATTTTCCCCGAGGGGTACGGCAGCATCTCGAGCACGTACTTCTTCGGCGCGCCGACTCGGCGGCCCGCGCGGAACACGTTGGTGTCCGCCCAACGGCTCTGCCACTTCGATTCGATCTGCGAGGACTCGTAACGCTCGTTCATCGGCATGGGGTGCGCCTTTTATGGGCGAGTTGCGTCATCGGCAACGGCCCGCAGCAGGGGACGGACGGGGGTGTTGGACGGAGGCTGACCGGGAAACTTTCGCGCTTGCGGCCGTCCGAGCTAGCGCTTCCCACTCGGAAGCTGGCGACGCGGCTTCGGGGATCCGCCGATGAAGTGAGCGGCGCTCTCGATCACGCTGGCGAAGAACAGGCTCACCCAGTCGACGAAGAAGCGCTGGAAGCCGGTGCGCGCGCAGCTCTCCGGCGTCACGCGGCGCGAGTTGTCGATGTGATCGCGGACCCAGTGGGCGATGCCCGTCGCGATGGCCGGGTCATCCACTTCGACCAGCGTCTCCAGATTCACCAGCGACAGCGGATCCAGGTTGAAGCTCCCGAGCAGGGCGAGCCGTCCATCCACGACCGCGGTCTTCGCGTGCAACGTGGAGGCGGTCCATTCGTGGATCTCCACTCCCGCCGCGAGGAACTTCCGGTACAGCCGCATCGTCGCCGCCTGCGCGAGCGCGACGTCCGACTTCCCCGCGAGCAGCAAGCGCACTTTCACGCCTCGACGCGCGGCGGCGGTGATCGATCGGATGAAGTGACGATCCGGCAGAAAGTACGCGTGCGCGATGAGCAGCTCGGTCCTGGCCGAACCGATCGCGCGCACGTAACGCCGACGAAGCCTTCGCCCGCCCCGCAGCCCGGAGAGGAACACTTTCACCGGGCCGGGCTTCGCCGAGTACGGCTCGTTGCGCAGCCTGTGCGCGAGATAGCTGACCGAGCTGCCCCGGAGCTCCACCGCGAGATCCGCCCACCCGAGCCGGCCCTCCGCGTTCGCGTAGTCGTCGTGGATGTTGATGCCGCCTAAGAACGCGACCTCTTCGTCCACGAGCAGGATCTTCCGGTGATTTCGCCAGAGCTTGCCGATGAAGAACGACGTGAGCGGGTTGTAGACCGTGACTTGCGTTCCCGCGGCGCGCAGGGATTCTTTGAGAATCCGAGCGGTGGTGAACGAGCCCCAGCCGTCGACGATGACCTTCACCTTCACGCCTCGTCGCGCGGCGTTCGTCAGCGCGGCGATGAACTTCGCGCCCCAGCCTTCGGTGTCGAACGTGTAAATCTCGAGATGAACGAGCTCCCGGGCGCGATCGATCGCTTCGATCATCCTCGGGAACGCTTCCGCGCCGCCGTTGAGGAGCCGGATCTCGGGTTCGGCGCTCATTCCGTCACGTCGAACCGGTCGAAGCCTTTGCCAAGGAAGTAGACGGCGGCCGCCGCTTCAGCAAACAGCACCGCCGACGCGACCACCACTCCGATCGCCGCGCCCCACACTCCGAGGGCCAGGAACAGCACGAACCCGAGCCCGCCGCCGAGCAGCACCGCCGGCACCACCGCCACCAGTAGCACGAGCC
>JBJMQN010000657.1:0-4113 GCA_045802665.1 Myxococcaceae bacterium
AGTGTGGAGCATCTCCGCGTACGCCTCCGCCGTCTCCAGCGCCAACGCCTGCACCGCGTGCATCTTGAGGAAGTTGCCCTCGGCCTTGAAGCGATCCGCGAGCTCGCGCACGCCCGTGCCAGCGGTCACGACGAACAGACAGAGGTTGTCGCGCGGGCTGCCGCCATTCAACGGCGCGATGAAGTCCGCGATCGACACGCCGCCATCGCGCGCCTGCCGCGGGAAGTCGAACTTCGTCACCGGCGTGTTCGTGCGCCCGTCGAACAGGTGCACTGAGTTGCCTTCGCTGCCCGCCTTGAAGAACTGGAACACCGCCTTCGCCTTCATCACGCCCTGCCGAAGGTCGGCCTTCAGCGCGTCGATGTTCTCCTTGAGCTCGAGCGCCTTGCGGCCGTCGTCGGTGTCGCGCAGCTTGCCTTCGTCCGGGGTGCCCAGCGCTCTCGCCGCGCTGCCCTTCACGCCGAAGTGGCGGCCGTAGAGCATCACCGGGTTGATGAACCGCCAGATCTGATCGAGCGGCGTGTTCGTGATGACATGCCGGTCGAAGTCAGGGGCGTTCGGGATGTTCTCCAGAAGCGGCACTTCCCTGCTCCGCGTCGCCGAGACCGGCACGGGCTTCGGACGATTCGCGATCTCCTGCTGCAGCTTCGCGCGCCGCTCGACGAGGTCGGACTTGAGCTTCTCGAACGCGGCAGGATCCACGATCTGCTTGGCGAGCTCGAGCCCGCTCATCGCGTCCTGCGCGTACGCCACCGTGCCCGCGCCGTAGGCAGGGGCTATCTGCTTGTCCACGAAGTTGCGCGAGAGCGCCGCGCCGCCCACGAGGATGGGGACGTCGATGCCCGCGCGCGAGAGATCCTCAGCGGTCGCCACCATCTGCTGCGCGGACTTCACGAGCAGACCCGAGAGGCCGAGGATGTCAGGCCGGTGCTTTCTGACAGCTTCCATCAGCTGCTCGGGCGGGACCTTGATGCCGAGGTTCACGACCTGGAAGCCGTTGTTGGCGAGGATGATCTCCACGAGGTTCTTGCCGATGTCGTGGACGTCGCCCTTCACCGTCGCGAGGACGATCTTCCCGCGTGACGCGGTGTCAGACTTCGCCATCTTCGGCTCGAGGTGAGTCACCGCCGCCTTCATCGCCTCAGCGGACTGCAGCACCTCCGCGACGATGAGCTCGTTCTTTCCGAAGAGCCGGCCGACCTCGTCCATGCCGGCCATCAGCGGGCCGTTGATGATCTGGAGCGGCGGGTACTTCAGCAGCGCGAGCTCGAGATCCTCGATGAGTCCGTCGCGGCTGCCTTCGATGATGTAGCGCTGGAGCCGCTCCTCCAGAGGGAGCGTGGACTTGTGCGCCTTGATGGGCTTGCGCTCGCGGAAGTGCGCGGCGAAGGGCGTGATCGGATCAGCGATGCGGTTGTAGAGGAGATCCTCGGAGAGCTTGCGCTCCTCTTCCGGAAGCGAGGGGTAGCGCTCCAGCTTCTCGGAGTTCACCAGCGCCATGTCCAGGCCGGCCTGCGTGCAGTGGTAGAGGAAGACCGAGTTCAACACTTCGCGCCCGGCCGTCGGCAGACCGAAGCTGACGTTGGAGATGCCGAGCACCGTCTTGCACTGCGGGAAGCGCTGCTTGATGAGGCGCACGCCTTCAATCGTCTCCACCGCGCTGCCGGTGTACTGCACGTCGCCTGACGCGCACGGGAACACGAGCGGATCGAAGTAGAGATCCTCCGCGCGCATCCCGTACTTTTTGGTGAGCAGCTCGAACGAACGGGTCGCGACCTCGAGCTTGCGCTGACGCGTGACCGCCATGCCGGGCTCGTCGATGCAGCCGACGACCAGCGCGGCGCCGAACTTCCTCGCGAGCGGCACCACCTTCTCGAACCGCTCCTCGCCGTCCTCGAGGTTGACCGAGTTGATGATCGCCTTGCCCTGGCTGTACGTCAGCGCCTTCGCGATCACCTTCTCGTCGGTGGAGTCGATCATCAGCGGGACACGGACCTTCTTCGCCACCGTGTCGAGAAACCGCGTCATGTCCTCGAGCTCGTCGCGGTCCGGGTTCGCGAGGCAGACGTCGATGACCTGCGCGCCGCGCTTCACCTGCGCCCGAGCGACCTCCGCCGCGTCCTCAATCTGCCCCGCGACGATCAGGTCCTTGAACTTCTTGCTGCCGATGACGTTCGTGCGCTCGCCCACGATGACGGGCCGGATGTCCTCGGTGATCTCGAGGTAGTCCACGCCGGACAGCGTGCTCTTCCGGAAGGTCTTCGGCGCGCGGGGCTTCACGCCCTTCACCGCGTCCGCAATCGCCCGGATGTGCTGAGGCGTCGTGCCGCAACAGCCACCCACCACGTTCAGCCAGCCCTCCTGACAGAACCGCTTCAGCGATCGCGCGAGCATCTCCGGAGACTCGAGGTACTTGCCGTTCTCGTCCGGCAACCCCGCGTTCGGCACGCAGCCCACCGCCCATTCGGACATCGCGGCGAGCGAACGCACGTGATCCGTCATGAACTCCGGACCGGTGGCGCAGTTGAGGCCAATGTAGAGCAGCTCGTGGTTCTCGAGGCTCGTGCACAGCGCCTCCACCGACTGCCCCGCGAGCATCGTGCCCATCGGCTCGATGGTGCCGCTCACCGCGACGGGGATCCGAGCAGAGGCTTTATTGAACGCTCGTTCAATTCCGAGGAGCGCCGCCTTCACGTTGCGCGTGTCCTGCGCCGTCTCCACGAGGAGAAAGTCAGCGCCGCCATCGAGCAGCCCTGCCGCCTGCGTCTCGAAGTTGTCCACCAGCTCTTCGAACGTGATGCCGCCGGTGACGCTGATGGCCTTGGTGGTAGGCCCGATGGAGCCCGCGACGAAGCGGAGCTGCCCGTGCTTCTCGAACCGCGCCGCCGCAGCGCGAGCGAGCTCCGCTGCCTTCTTGTTCTGCTCGTACGCCTTCGAGGAGAGCCCGTACTCGGCGAGGACCACCGGCGTGCCGCCGAACGTGTTCGTCTCCGCCACGTCCGCGCCCGCGTCGTAGTAGGCGGCGTGGATGTTCTCGATCACGTCGGGGCGGGTGAAGACGAGGTTCTCGTTGCACCCCTCGAGCTCCGCGCCGCCGAAGTCCGCAGCCTTCAGATTCTGCTGCTGAATCAAGGTCCCCATCGCGCCGTCCAGCACGAGGATCCGTTCGCTCAGCGCCTTCTTCAGCGCGGCCGTCCGCGCGGTCCTGTCCAAGCCGCTCATCGCTTCTCTCCCGTCAGCAGGAACACCCGGAACGGCGTGTCCCCGTTTCGCGCGTGTGTCTCGCGCGCAATGTTTCGAAATTTGAGTTTCTGTAGCTCCGCCTCGATCGCATCCGGCTCGAAGCCCTTGTGTCTGTGCCCGAGCCGGTCCGTCACCCAGCTCTCCTCGTGAGGCATCAGCTCCAGCACGACGATCTTCCCGCCGGGCTCCAGCAGCCGCGCCGCTTCCTTCAGCACCGCCTCCGGCCGATCGGTGTGATGCAGGCTCTGCGACAGCACCACGAGGTCCTTCTTCCCCGAGGGCAGCGACAGCTCGTGGAGGTCCTCGCGCACGAACGTGATGTTCTTCGCCTTCTCCGCCCGAGCGCGCTCCTTCGCCTGCTCCAGCACGTCCGCGTTGTGATCGATCGCGACCACCGACTTCGCCCACTTCGCCATCGCGACGGACAGCACGCCGGTGCCGCAGCCGAAATCCACGACGTTCAGCGGAGGAAGCAGCGACGAGAGCGCGGAGGCCCAGAGGAACCAGGACTGACCGGGCTCCAGCAGCCGTTCGTTCAGCGCCTGCCGGTCCTCGCGCGTGCGGAGCAGATCTTTCAGCCGCGACCGATCCCCGGTCGGATCCTCCGCCTCGCGCGCGAGCCGGATCAGCGGCCAGCGCGGATCCGCCTCGTCCACCGAGAGCGAGTAGTAGGTGAAGCCGTTCGCCCGCTCTTCGCGGATGAGCTCGAGGCCACGGAGCTTTCCGAGGTGATGGCTGACCGAAGGCTGCGCGACGCCGACCAGCGACACGAGCTCGGACACGTTGAGCGGAGCCTCGGCCACGAGCCGCAGGATGCGCAGCCGCGTGGGGTCTCCCAGCGCCCGGAACGATTGAGACAACGTGTCCATA
>JBJMQN010000658.1:0-5699 GCA_045802665.1 Myxococcaceae bacterium
ATCTGCAAGGCGTTCGGCCTCGCGGTGAAGCCGTTCGACGAGCTGCTCAAGGCGGTGAACGGCGGCCAGGTGAAGGCGCTGTTCGCGATTGGCGCCGAAGTGCCGGTCGAGGACGAAGCGGCTGTCGCCTCTGCGTTCGGCAAGCTGGAGTCGTTCGCGGCGATCGCGTTCAACAACGCGCCAGTCACTGCGCAGGCGTCCGTGCTGATGGGCGCCGCCGTGCACCTCGAGGACGAGGGCACGTTCATGCAGACGGACGGGATCATCCAGCGCTTCCGCCGCGCGTATCCGAGCAAGGGCGAGATTCAGCCGATCTGGAAGTGGGTCAGCCAGCTGTCCGCGGCGATGGGCGGCAGCGTGTGCTTCGGCTCCTCCCGCGAGGCGTGGAAAGCGCTGGCGGCGTCCGTGCCCGAGCTCGCGTCGTTCAACTGGGACAAGATGGCGCCCATCGCCCGCAAGCGTCCGGGCGCGGGGATCAATCCCCTCCCCACCGGCTCCGACGGACGTCCTCCGGGCTTCCGCGAGTTCGGCAGCCGTCCCGAGCAGGCCACCGTTCACATCAAGGGTGAAGGCCGATGAAACGCTGGATGATGGTCGTCATCTCGATGGGCGTGATCATCGGCGCGATCGCCGGGCTCTCCGCCGTCACGTACCTGGTCTCGTACCTCGCTGAGACGCACCTCGGCGAGGGCATCGGCCGGCTCACGAACATCATCTTCCTGATCCTCGTGTTCGTGATGGTGATCGCGACGCTGCTCACGGTCGCCGAACGCAAGTGGTCCGCGATGATGCAGGACCGCGTCGGTCCGAACCGCGCGTGGCTGGATATCCCGGGCCTTCGTCGCAAATCGTTCGGCGGCCTCACGCACCTGCTCGCTGACGTGCCGAAGATGCTGTTCAAGGAGGACCTGGTCCCCGCGAAGGTGAACCGGCTGATGTTCGAGCTCGGCCCCGTCCTCGCCTTCGCGCCGGTCTTCGCGCTGTTCGCCGTGCTGCCCGCCGGTCCGTCGATCAACTGGAACAACCACGTCATCGACATGGTCGTCGCGACGCCGGACTTCGGCATGCTGTACCTGTTCGCGATCGCGTCGCTCGCGGTGTACGGCACCTCCCTCGCGGGCTGGGCGTCGAACAACAAGTTCGCGCTGCTCGGCGGCGTTCGAGCGTCCTCGCAGATGATCTCGTACGAAGTCGCCCTCGGCCTGTCCCTCGTCGGCCTCTTCATCTGCTTCAGCACCGTGCAGCTGCCCGCGCTGATCGCAGGTCAGGGCGCGTATCTGTGGAAGGCGGACCTTCACTTCGGCTCGCACATCCTCGACGTGGGTCTGCCGGCGTGGGGCATCTTCCTGCAGCCGGTCGGGTTCCTGCTCTTCTTCGCGGCCGCGTTCGCGGAGACCAAGCGCGCGCCCTTCGACGTGCCGGAAGGCGAGTCCGAGATCATCGGCTACTTCGTCGAGTACTCGGGCATGAAGTTCGGCATGTTCATGATCTCCGAGTTCGTGGAGATGGTGGTGTTCGCGGCCACGCTCGCGATCGTGTTCTTCGGCGGCTGGCACCTCCCCGGCATCGGTGACGAGTCGCTGCTGCGGTGGAGCAGCCATCACGGCGGGGATCTGGGTCCCCTGCTCTACGGCGTGATCCTCTCGACGGTGTTCTGGCTGAAGGTGATCGTCCTGCTCTACGTGCAGTTCGCGATCCGCTGGACGTTCCCCCGCTTCCGCTACGACCAGATTCAGACCCTGGGCTGGAAGATCCTCCTGCCGATGGGCATCGTGAACCTGTTCGTTACCGGCGCGCTCGTGCTGTGGGATCCGACGCTGCGGTGGCTGGCGATCCTGGGGATCGTGGAGATTGGCATCGTGATCGCGCTGTCGGTGAAGGGTGAGCCCGAGGCGGCGCACGGCGATCACGCGCACGACGATCACGACAAGGGCGCACACGCGGCTCATCCGGCGCCGGCGGCAGCGACCGCGGCGCACCCGCACTAGGAAGAATTCACATGGCGCACGGACACGACGATCATCACGGCGGCCACGAGGAAGCGGGCCAGCCCTCCGACAAGAAGTCGCTCGCCGAGAAGCTGTTCGTGCCCGGGTTGCTCCGCGGCATGGCGGTGAGCACGAGGCACTTCCTCGCGAACCTGTTCGGCGATCGCGACACGAACACCCGCGTGCTCGAGCGCAAGGGTCTGTCGCAGGTCACCACGATCAACTACCCGGACGAGAAGACCGAGTACCCGCCCGGGTACCGCGGCCTGCACCGGCTCGTTCCGCGCGACGACGGCAAGCCGCGGTGCGTGGCCTGTTACATGTGCGCGACGATCTGCCCCGCGCAGTGCATCTACATCGAGGCCGGCGAGTACGAGCGCGAGGATCCTCACAGCGAATCGCGCGTGATCGAGAAGTACCCGACGCAGTTCGTGATCGACGAGCTGCGCTGCGTGGTCTGCGGCCTGTGCGTCGACGCGTGCCCGAAGGACGCGATCCGGATGGACACGTACAAGCACACGCCGCCCGAGTACACGCGCGAAGGCTTCGTCTACGACATCCCGCGGTTGCTGAACGGCGCGCCGGCCTCGCACCCGTCCGATCCGTGGGTGAAGCGCGAAGGGAGCGACGCTCCCGAGCACGTGCACAAGGAAGCGCACACGCGCATCGGCGAAGGGCTCGTGGAGCTCAAGCTCCCGCACGGCCACAACCGGACCGAAGTCACGAACCAGCCGGTGCCGGTGACGAAGTTCCTGAAGCCGTAGCTCAGTAGGGGTACTGCGGTCCCGAGTACGGGAAGTAGCGCGGCCCGGAGGCGACGCCGGAGAGCTTGTTGAGCGCGCCGGTGCCGTTGGTGTCGTCGCTGCCGCCGAACCAGACGTTGCCGGCCGCATCGATCCCCAACGGTGGCCGCGCCGCCTGCTGGCCCGAGCCGAACGGCATCGTGAACTCGGCCATGAACGTCCCGTCGGTGCCCATCTCGTGCAGCTTCAAGTTGTGGTTGTCCACGATCCAGAGGTGGTTCGCGGCGTCCACGATCGCTCCTTCGGCGGTGCCGTCGTTCGGGATGGGATAGGTCGCGGCGACCGTCCCGGACGCGGTGAGCTTGATCATCGCGCCCGCGTTGAAGTTCTGCCCGCCCTCCGCGATCCAGAGCGCTCCGTCCTTGTCGATCGCGAGGTGCAGACCGGTGCCCTTGATGGAAGCGGGCAGCGTGTACTGCGCGTCCGTGCCACCCGGCGTGTACTTCACGAGGAGGTTGTTGAGCTCGTCGATCGTCCAGAGGTTGCCGCTGCCGTCGATCACCAGCTGGTCCACGTAGGGGCCGGTCGAAACCTGGACGTTGTGGTAGCCGGCGAACGTGCCGTCCGGATGGATCGCGGTGAGCGTGAAGGCGTTGACGCCGGTGTAGCGGTCAGTGACCCAGATGTCGCCGTTGGGCGCGATGGCGGTCGAGGACGGCCCGTCGAAAGGGTAGTTCGGGCACGGGTTCTGGAAGCAGCTCGTGCCGGGACTGGTGTCGACGTTGTGGACGCGCTTCACGACAGCGCCGTCGGGTGAGACCTCGAGGAGCTGGGTGGCGGTGGCAGACGAGACGCCCGGGTACGGCTGCGTCACCACCCAGACGTTCCCGCCCGAGTCGATGGAGATGCCGCCGCTGACGACCCGCGCGCCCGAGGTCCCCGACAGCTCGAAGTTGCTGAACGCGTTGGAAGACGGATCGAAGCGGTAGAGCTGCAGGTTGTTGGCGGGCTCGATCTGCGACGGGGACGCGGCCCAGACGCGGTTCTGACTGTCGATCGCGATCGTTCCGAACGAGCAGCAGCCCGCCTTGAACGTCTCGAACGTCGCGCTCGAAGCGCCGCCTCCGCCGCCCGCACCACCGCCTGAGCCGCCTCCTCCGCCTCCGCCCGTTCCGCCGCCGCCTCCACCACCGCCGCACGCGAGGATCAGAGAAGCGAAAAGGACCACGGGAACGCGGATCGTCACAGGCGCCTCCGACAGCCAAAGGAGAGGCGCAAGAACATAACAAAGTTGGAGGACAAACGACCGGGCGTTCAGCTCACCGAAGCTCGTAGAGGGATGCACGTCGCAGAACAGCGGGCGCGCGAATCATAAATCCAGGAAGCGGCGGCGGGTCGAATCGTCCGCTACGGTTCCACTCTCCATGGCGGCGGAACCGATCCCATCGAGCAACGCCCGCGTCGCGGCGGCGCAGAAGCGGCTTCAGAAGATCGGGACGTTCTTCGCGACGCAGCGGCACCTGATCGCCGTGCGGGACGGCGTCGTCGGCGCGCTGCCGCTGGTCCTCGTGGGCTCGGTGTTCCTGCTGCTCTCGCAGGCGCCGTGGATGGAGAGCGCGGCGCTCAAAGACTACGTGCCGGTGCTGCTCGTGCCGTACCGGATGCTGGGCGGCGTGATCGCGGTCTACGTGACCTTCGCTGCGGCGAATTCGCTGGCGAAGAGCTACGCGCTGGATGGGATGGCCTGCGGGCTGCTCGCGATTGCCGCGTACTTCATCGCCGCGTTTCCGATGCCGGCGCTGGTCGTGGACCCTGCCCTTCCGCCTGCCGGACCGCCGTCGATCCCGGTCGTGCGACTTGGCGCGGGCGGGATCTTCGCGGGCCTTCTGCTCGCGGTGTTCAGCGTGGAGGTGACCAAGCTGTTCGTGCGCCGCAAGTGGACCATCAGGATGCCGCCCACCGCGCCGGAGAGCGTGGTGCGATCCTTCATCGCGCTGCTGCCGACGTTCGCCGTCGTCACCTCAGTGTTCCTCGTCACTCAGCTATTCCGGTTCGATCTCATCGCGCTCATCGAAAACGCGGCGAAGCCTGTGCTGAGCGCGACGGGGTCGCTGCCCTCCGCGATCGGAATCGTGAGCGTGGACTCAGGGCTCTGGGTGCTGGGCGTGCACGCTTCGGCGGCGCTCGCCACGCTTCGGCCGTTCTGGGAGGCGATGCTGCTGCAGAACGCGGACGCCGTCGTCGCGAAGCTGCCGTTGCCCCACATCGCACCGCAGCCGTTCTTCAATTGGTTCGTGTGGCAGGGCGGCTCGGGCGCGACGCTGGCGCTCGCGTTTCATCTGTTGCGCGCGAAGTCCGCGCAGCTGCGCACGGTGGGCAGAGCCGGCATCGTCCCCGCGCTGTTCAACGTAAATGAGCCCATCGTGTTCGGCGCGCCGGTGGTGCTGAACGCGACGCTCGCGATCCCGTTCTTCCTGGTGCCATTGGTGTCAGCCATCACGGCGTACTCCGCGATCTACCTGGACCTCGTCGCGCGGCCTCGGGTGGAGGTGCTGTGGGTGTTGCCCGCTCCCATCGGCGCGTTTCTGGCGACGGGCGGGGACTGGCGGGCGGTGGCGCTGCAGATGTTCAACCTCGCCATCGGCTTTCTCATCTACGCGCCCTTCGTGAGGCGCTACGACAGACGCTTGCTCGAGCAGGAGGCGGCCGTTAAGGCGTCTGCAGCGCCCGAGGCGGCTCTTCCGCCAAAGGCGCAAACTCCGTAGCGTTCCGCGCCTCCGATGAAGAAGTACCGCATCTCCGTCTGCAAGGGTCCCGACTGCCGCCGCAACGGCTCGGACGCGGTGTTTGCGGAGATGAAGAGCCAGGTGGACTCGAAGGGCCTGCAGCGTCAGTGCGAGGTGTATCGCGGCGGCTGCTACGGCCTCTGCCACCTGGGCGCGAACGTCGTCATCCGTGAAGAAACCGG
>JBJMQN010000659.1:0-5379 GCA_045802665.1 Myxococcaceae bacterium
GCTTGATGCGTTGCCGCCTGTCGCGACCGCACTCCTCGCCGGCTCGTTCGCAGCGGAGCGCGTGTTCGGACTTCCGTACTTCGGTCAGCTCTACGTGCTCGCCGTGCTGCAAAAGCAGCTGCCCGTGGTGGTGGTCGCGACGACGTTGTTCGCCGCGGTGCTCGTCGCGGTTCGGTTGGTGGTCGAGGTCGTGAGGCTCGTGGTGGATCCGAGATCTCGCGAGGAGCGAGCGGCGTGAAGCGACCGCTCTTTGTTGGCCTCGTGCTGCTCGTAGGGCTCTGGGCTTTGTCGCTCGCGGGAGCCTTCCTTTTTCCCGGCGTGCTGCAGAACCACTGTCCGTTCGGTCGCGACGTTCTTCGGCCGGACGAGACGGTCTGCACGCTGTCGTTCGGAGGGCTGTGGGTTTCGCTCACGGTCGGCCTCGCTGCGGCCGCGCTCGCGACTGCGTTGGGGCTCGTCGTCGCATTCGTGTCACGACTGGTCGGCGGAACGTTCGAACGCTGGACGATGCGCGTCGCGGATTCATTCTTCTCGCTGCCGGATGTGCTCGTGCTGATGCTGATTCAGGCGGCAGCGCAGACGACCGGCGATCTCCATCCTTCCCTCAAGACTCCGCCGGCGCCGTTGATGGTGATCTCGCTGGCGTTGGTCGGGTGGGCCGCGCCGGCGCGAATGCTGCGGGATCGGTTGTTCACGCTCGAGCAGCAGGAGTTCGTGTCCGCTGCACGCGCGCTGGGGTCGACGCGCGGGCATCTCATCCGCATCCACTTGTGGCCCGCGTTGAAGCCATTCCTCCTCGGGATCTTCTTGAGTCGCGTGCCGTCCGCGATCCTCGCGGAGAGCACCGTGAGCTTCTTCGGTATCGCTCGGATGGAGCCGATGTCGCTGGGGCGATACCTCGGCACCAGCTACTCGGCGCTGATCTATGAGGGCGGCGGAAGAGTCGTCGGCCCCGCGTGGGTCCTGCTCGTGCTCGTGGTGCTCGGAGCGTCCATCGCGTCGCGCGCGGCTAGCTCACCCAGTCGCGCGTGACGCCGACGCTGTACGGTTACGAGTTCGCCGGTTCAATCAGACGTGGTTGAGAACTTGTTCGGCCCTTGAAACGGGCACCAATCAGGCAATCAGGCGCTGGTCGCGTCGCCTGTTCCTCCGCCCAATGAGTCGTGCGGCGAAACGGCGGGGAAACCAACCTTGATGTAGGGAGGTTGAAGTCACATGAGCGTCAACACGACTGAAGAAGTTCCCCTCGCGACGGGCCACGCCAGCACCGGCCGGGGCAGTAGCGAGAAGCGGACTGCGGAAGTTCGCGAGACGGTCCTCGTGGTCGAAGACGATCCGGCTCACCGCGAGCTGCTGGTCGAGATGCTGAGCCTGTGGGGCTACGACCCTGTTCCCGTAGGAAGCGCGGAAGAGGCCGAATATGTCGCGCGAAAGAAGCTGCTCGACGCGGCGATCGTAGACGTGTTCCTCCCGGGCAAAAGCGGCACGACCGTGATGACGAAGCTCCGCGAGAAGTTTCCGGATCTGATCCTGATCGGCGTTTCAGCGATGAGTGATTCGACGATGGCGCGGAAGTGCAAAGCGCTCGGCGCGGATCTCTTCATCGGAAAGCCTGTCGCGATGGAAGACCTCGCGAACGCGCTGCAGAGCAAGCACAAGACGTGGCACTGACCGCTACTCCGTGCACCACTTCAACGCCTGCACGCACTCGTGGATCAACTCTCCATCCTTGATCTCGTGCGCGAAACGCAGCGTCGCGACTGAGTGATACACGGCGCGGAATCTCGCGAACTCCCACTGGGCTTCCGGCATCGGTCCGTACGCCTGACGGAACGCGAAGCGACTCGCTGGCGGGAGAAAGATGAACGCGATCGACAGATCGATCGCGGCTTCGCCCACGTGGACATCTCCCCAGTCGATCACGCCGGTCAGCTTCCCGTTCGTGTCGACGAGCAGATGCCGTGAGTACAGATCTCCATGCACCACCGCTCGGCCCGGGAGTGGCATCTTCCTCGTGTGCGTGAGGATGTCCTCCAGCTCCCTCGCGAGCGGCGCCGGCAAACGGTTCTGCGCCACGAGCTCCCTCACCTGTGGCAGCGCGACGTCCCGCCTGTGATTCACATCCGACCGCTTCCAGTCGTCTCCCGGGATCCCGTGCTCCAGCGCTCGCTTCACGGGAAAGCTGTGGAGGCTCGCGAGGAATCCGCCGAGCTGCTCGGCGAAACCCATCCGCGCCTCGTCACTCAAATTCGCGTGCGTGGCGCTGCGTCCCGGAATCACCCGATAGCCCGCGAACGGCCAGCCGTTGCTCTCGCCCAGCTTCTCGGGCACGGGGACCGCGATCGGCAGGCTCGGCGCGAGCTCCGTCAGCACTCCAATCTCATGGTTCATCAGCGGCACCGCGACTTCTCGCCGCGGAAACCGGAACACCCACTCGCCGCCCACGAGGTACGCGGTGTTGTCGAAGCCCACGCCGAACGGCTCGATGTTCTTCTCGCGCAGCTCAGGGAACTGCTGATCGATCAGCGTCCGCGCCTGCTTCGCGTCGACCACTCTTTCGGGCGTCCAGGGTTCCATGTCCGGGCCTCAGCTTCGTCTATGTTGCCACCCCGCATGACGACCCGGGCCGCATATCCGCATTCACTCCAAATCCCCACCCGCTGGCACGACAACGACGTCTACGGACACGTCAACAACGTGGAGTACTACGCGTTCTTCGACACCGTCATCAACACGTGGCTCATCCACGAAGGCGGGCTCGACATCCACAAGGGCCCGGTCATCGGCCTCTGCGCGGAGTCGCACTGCACGTTCCAGGCGCCGCTCGTGTTTCCAGAGGTCGTGGAGGCGAGGCTTCGCGTCGGAAAGCTCGGCAGATCCTCGGTGCGCTACGAGCTCGCGCTCTTCCGAGCGGACTTCGATGCGCCCGCGGCCACCGGCTGGTTCGTGCACGTGTTCGTCGATCGCGAGACGCGGAAATCCACCGAGATGCCGGCGCAGCTGCGGAGCTCGCTCGAACGGCTGACGGTGACGTCATGAAGATTCGCGCCGCTGTCCTCCGGGAGATGGGCCTGCCCGCGCCGTACGCGAAGTCGAAACCGCTGCGGCTCACCGAGCTCGACCTGGGAGATCCCGGCCCCGGCGAGCTCCTCATCCGCATCCGCGCCGCGGGCCTCTGCCATTCGGATCTTTCGGTCATCGATGGCTCACGTCCGCGTGTGATGCCGATGGCGCTCGGGCACGAAGCGGCGGGCGAGGTCATCAAGCTCGGCCCCGACACCGAGGGTTTCTCCATAGGAGATCACGTCGTCCTCTCTTTCGTTCCGTCCTGCGGCTCGTGCGGTCCGTGCAGAGAAGGCAGGTCCGCGCTCTGCGAAAAGGGCGCGGCGGCGAACGGCGCGGGGACTCTGCTCTCTGGGCATCGACGCCTCTCGATCGGCGATGAGCTCATCAACCATCACCTCGGCGTCTCGGCGTTCGCGGATCACGCGGTTGTCTCCGCTCGCTCGGCGGTGAAGATCGACAAAGAGCTGCCGTGGGAGCTCGCGGCGCTGTTCGGGTGCGCGGTGCTGACAGGCGTGGGCGCGGTGGTGAACTCCGCTCGCGTGCAGCCGGGTGAATCGGTGGCGGTGTTCGGGCTCGGCGGCGTCGGGCTCTCAGCGGTGCTCGGCGCGATCGTCGCAGGCGGCGAGCCGGTGATTGCGATCGATCGCGTGAAGTCGAAGCTGGAGCTCGCTCGGTCGCTGGGCGCGGCACACGTGATCGACGCGAGCACAGTGGATCCCGTGCAGGCCGTGAAGGAGCTCACCGGTGGTGGTGTGCTTCACGCGATCGAAACGGTCGGAAGCGAGCAGGTGCTCGCGCAGGCGTACGCGGCCACTCGGCGCGGTGGGACGACGGTGACGGTGGGACTGCCGCATCCGAAAAAGCAGCTCAGCATTTCGGCGGTGTCGCTCGTCGCGGAGGAGCGCGTGCTGCGCGGCTCGTACCTGGGGTCGGGCGTGGCGTCTCGGGACATCCCGCGAGCCATCGCGCTGCACCGCGCCGGCCGGCTTCCTGTGGACAAGCTCCTCACCCATCGCCTCACGCTGGAGCAGTTGAACGAGGGCTTCGACCGCCTCGCGAGCGGCGAAGGTGTGCGACAGGTCGTCCTGATCTAGCCGCCAGCCCCACCGCATAAGATTGAACAGAAGAGGTGGTACGGTCCGCGCCCCGATGCGATCGAAACTTCTCGTTCTTGGAGTGCTGCTGGTCCTCGCTGGTTGTGGTGGCTCGAACGACGGCTCGAAGGATGCCGGCGCGTCGGGCGGTGGCGAGGGAGGCGGCGCTGGCGGGGGAACCGGCGGCGGCACTGGCGGAGGAACCGGCGGTGGCTCGGGTGGCGGAACGGGCGGCGGCGTCGGTGGTGGCGCGGGTGGCGGTGGCGGTTCCACCGTCTGCACTCCGGGCACGACCGAGAGCTGCTACGCGGGACCTGCCGGCACCGAAGGCGTGGGCATCTGCCACGCGGGTCAGCGCACCTGTCTCACGGACGGCAGCGGGTTCAGCGCGTGCGAAAGCTCCGTCGTGCCTGCGACCGAAGATTGCGCCACCGCGGCGGACGATGACTGCGACGGCACCGCGAATCAGGCGAGCGCAGGCTGCATCTGCGATCCCGGCAGCACTGCCGTCTGCTACTCGGGAGCGGCTGGCACCGAAGGCGTCGGCATCTGCACGGCGGGAACGAAGACCTGCGCGGCGGACGGCAAAGGCTACGGCGCGTGCGCAGGCGAAGTGGTGCCGACAACCGAGAGCTGCACGAACGTCACGGACGATGACTGCGATGGCCAGGTGAACGACGGCTGCACCTGCACGCCGAACTCGACGGCGACTTGCTACACGGGGCCCGCGAACACCGCCGGCGTTGGCATCTGTCAGAGCGGCACGAAGACCTGCGCGACGGACGGCATGAGCTACGGCCCCTGCCTCGGCGAGGTGAAGCCGCGCACCGAGCTCTGCACGACGACCGAAGACGACAACTGCGACGGCACCACGAACGAGAACTGCAGCGGCTCCTTCAGCTACGCGACCAACGCGCAGCCGATCTACGCGCAGCACTGCGGCGGCTGTCACAGCGAGCCGTTCGGCAGCGGCAGCGCGACGTTCGCGACGAGCTACACCGACAGCCAGGGCTCCTCGTACTACTGCCCCGGCAAGACCAAAGGCGCGTGCACGCTGGTGCGGATCCTCGAAGGCTCCATGCCGAACGGCGCGGGCTGCACGGGCGATCCGAGCCTCGACTCGTCGAACCCGTCCTGCCTCACCGCAGCGGAACAGCACACGCTCTCCGCGTGGATCGCCGGCGGTCAGCTCCCGTAGCTCACGCCGCGGGATCGAACA
>JBJMQN010000660.1:0-8749 GCA_045802665.1 Myxococcaceae bacterium
ACGAACGTTCTGCGAGTTGATCCAGCACATGCCGGTGTCGATCCCGTGAGCGACGCGGTGCCCACGCTGGATGTCTCTCGTCCACACGTAGGCAGCGAGGCCGAACTGCGTGGCGTTCGAAAGACGAATGGCGTCCTCTTCGTCCTTCACCACCGACCGCCCGACCATCGAATGCCCGGCGCTCTCGAGCTCGCGCTGAATCAACGCCCCGCTCTCATCCGCCTTCTCGTCGCGGCTGTCCGAGCAGGTGATCACGAATCCCGAGACCGACACCGGCGCGTGCGCCTTGTGCTCGTCCGCGCTCTTCGAATGCCCGCCGTGGTGATGGTGCTGACCGTGCCTGTGCCCATGGCCGTGGTGGCCGTGTCCATGATCGTGGTCGTCGTGATCGTGTCCGTCGTGTCCCATGCGCTACCTCTTCTCCGGATCTTCCATCTCGACGTACAGCTCGCCATTGTCGACGAGGACGGGAAACGTCCTCTGATCGTCCGCGATGCCGGGCGACGTCACGTTCTTGCCCGTCTCGAAGTCGAACCCGACCTCGTGGCACGGACACACCACCATCTTCTCTTCCACGCGCCCGCCCGAGAGCAGACAGCCGGCGTGGTTACACCAGTCGTCCAGCGCGACGTACTTCCCCGCGAGCTTGCCGACGACGATCGCCCACTTGCCGACCTCGTACCCGCGCATCTCGCGTTCGGCGAAATCCGCGGGGCCCAGCTTGATGCGCATGCCTTGCTACTCCACGACGAACTGGGTGCCCTTCGACTGAAGGAACGTCGCCGCCTGATGTCTCGCCGGCGCCGCCGCGGTCTCCCAGAAGATGTTGTGGCCGTTGTATCCGGTTGCCTTCACGGGTCCCAGATAGACCTTGGGGTCCATCCTGAAAAACACACGCAGCCCGGCTGGATCGCTGACAGGCGTCGTCGAAGCAGCAGGCATGCCCATGTTGAAGGCGAGCGAGTTCGTCGTGAGGTTCGGGATCGTCAGGTCGTCCACGCCCTCCTGAATGAGCAGCGGGCGGCGATCGTTGGTCTGCGTCAGGTTGATCGGATCCGCCTGCTCCAGAAGCAGCTGCCCGGCGACGCGGAAGATGGGGATCGCGGCGTAGTAGTCGCTGCTCTGGTACTGAAGGTTCGTCTTCGCGCAGAGCAGGAGCCCGATCTGATCGCGGATCACCGGTGAGGTGAGGATGTTCGCGAGCCCGCCGCCCGGCACGTTCAGCACGCCGTACTTCACGCGCGGATCGAACGAGAGGAAGTTCGCGCCCATGATCCCGCCGAGCGAATTTCCGAAGTAGCCGAGGCTCTGCCCGTCGAGATCCGGCGTGCCGTCGTTGTCGAGATCCAGCACCTGCGCGAGCCGCGACAGCTGCATCATGTCGAACGCGGTCTGGCGGAAGTTGTCCCGCGCTTTCACGAGATCATCCAAAGCGAAGAAGTCGATCGAAGAACCGCGCTTGCCGTGGCTCGCAGCGTCGATGCCGAGACAGCCGATCCCCACCTGCGCGAGCACCTCGCCCACCTCGAGGCAGAACGCGGAGGTCGCGTTGAAGACGACGGAGTTGCGGCCGTTGAGCCCGTGCCCACCGATCGCGACGCGGTAGCCGCCAGCCGGTTTGCTGCCTGCGGGAAGCGTGAGCGTGAAGTTGAGATCGACCGTCGGAGAGCTCGCCGGATCGTCGATCCATGCCGCGTTCCAGATGCCGTCCTGCCGCAGATCGTGTGACTTGTACGTGCCCACGATCACCCGGGCGACGTACTGCGCCGGCCGCGCGAACGCGTGCGTCTCGAGCTGGTCCTTCAGCGGCTGCCAGTCGGCATCGGTCGAGGTCCATTCACCCACCGGTCCGTTGTCGACCACGCCCTTCGGAGGAATCGTGTACGCGGGCGCCGGGGCGCTCACCGTCCACGCCGCGAGCTTCTTCAACGGCTCGGTGACCATCTCCGCGTGCTGCGGCAACACGAGCAGGATGTCGTTCGCATCGATCCCCAGCGCCGCAGCCGCCGCGGTCACCTGCTCTTTCGTCGCCCCGGACTTCGCCGCGTCATCGAACGCCTTGCCGCGTCCAAGCTCCTGCCCATCCGCGGTCTTGAGACCCTTCTTCAAGACCAGCAGCCCGTTCATGCCCTCGGGAAGGATCACGCTGGGCCGCACGATCAGGTACTCCGGATAGTTCTCGTCCGCGGTCTTGCCGGTGCCATCCACCGACTCCAGCGAATGCTCTAC
This sequence comes from Myxococcaceae bacterium, assembly GCA_045802665.1. Classification (GTDB taxonomy): domain Bacteria; phylum Myxococcota; class Myxococcia; order Myxococcales; family Myxococcaceae; genus JBJMQN01. Next base: position 2,230 of record JBJMQN010000660.1, read on the forward strand.
GGCAACGTCCGCCTCCAGCACCCGAAAGCCGTCCTCCGCTTCCACCAGCCGCGCCGCGACACCTGTGAGCGAAGAACGATCGATCGCCGCGGAGGGCTTGATCAGCGTGAGGCCGAGGTTGCCCACGCCCTGCGCTATTTTCGCGGAGTCGTTCCACTTGCGGAGCAGCGACACCGTCTGCGCCTTGATCGCCGTGGATGGGAGGTATTCCTTGAACCAGTCCGTCCGCGCATGGAAGCCGTCGTCCTGCACCAGCCGGTGATCGGGGTACGGGTTCTCCAGCGCGTGCGCGTCACTGCTCCAGAGCAGATGCGGCGGCTCCGGTTTTTCAGCAGGACCCGGGCACCCGCAAAGCAGCAGTGTTACGAAGAGGAAAAGGGGGCGACGAACGGACATGCGCGCGACCTTAACTGAAGGACTTCCCACAGCAGACGAGCGGCCCTGCGCTGTGTCACCTTCGGGCGCGCCTGCGGGAAGCAGGCGTGCAACCTCCGGTGTTCATTGAAGCGATGTTGATGACCGACAAGTTTCAGGTTTCCCGGGTGCTGCGCGAGATCGCGTCGCTGCTTCAAGTGCGCGGCGAGAACGCGTTCAAGTCGCGCGCGTACGACGTCGCCGCGGACAGGATCATGGGGCTGCCGGATGACCTCGGCGAGCTCGTCACGCAGAACCGGCTGCAGGAGGTTCCCGGCATCGGGCCGAAGATCGCGGAGACGATCTCGGAGCTCGTGAACACGGGCAAGAGCAGCCACCACGAGAAGCTGGTTCAGCAGTTCGGCCTGGGGTCGCTGGAGTTGATGCGCATTCCGGAGCTCGGACCGAAGAAGGTGGCGAAGCTCGTGGAGCTGGGCTTCGGAGATCTCGCGACGCTGGAGACGGCGTGCGCGGAAGGAAAGCTGCGCGAGGTGAAGGGCTTCGGAGAGAAGACCGAAGAGAAGATCCTCCACAACATCGCGATCATGAAGCGCAGCGCGGGGAAGTACCGGTTGGGCACGGTGCTGCCGCTCGCGGAGGAGCTGCTCGCTCGCGTGAAGGCTGCGCCGGGCGTCATCCGCGCGGAAGTGGCCGGCAGCGTGCGGCGCCGTTGTGAAGCGGTGTCGGACGTGGACCTCGTCGCCTCGGCGAGCGAAGCGGGCCCCGTGCTGGAGGCGTTCTCGTCGCATGGAGAGGTGGCTGAGACGCTCGGGCGCGGAAACACCAAGACGTCGGTCCGGCTGCGCACCGGCGACATTCAGGTCGATCTCCGGGTGCTCCCCGACGAGGACTTCGCGACGGCACTCCATCACTTCACCGGGAGCAAGGCGCACCATGTGAAGCTGCGCGGGCTCGCTCGGCAGAAGGGGCTGACGCTCTCCGAGTACGGGCTGGTCAGCATCGTCGACGCGAAGAAGATCCCGATCGAGGACGAGGCAGCGCTCTACAAGGCGCTGGGGCTCAGCTACATCGCGCCCGAGCTGCGCGAGGACTGGGGCGAGATCGAAGCGGCGTTGGCGGGCAAGCTCCCAGAGCTGCTCCAGTTGGACGACGTCCGCGGCGTGGTCCACAGCCACAGCACCTGGTCGGACGGACGAGACTCGCTGGAGGACATGGCGCGCGCCGCTCTGGCGATGGGCTACGGCTACCTCACCGTCACCGAGCACAGCCAGACTGCCTTCTACGCGGGCGGCATCAAGCCGGACGATCTCCAGCGGCACTGGGACGAGGTCGACGCGGTCAACGAGAAGGTGCCCGGCATCAAGCTGCTCAAGGGGATCGAGACGGACATCCTCGAAGATGGGTCGCTCGATTACGACGACAAGATCCTCGAGAAGATGGACGTCGTGATCGGCTCGGTGCACCAGCGCTACAAGCTCGACGAAGACGGGATGACGAAGCGGATCCTGAAGGCGTTCGACAACCCGCACCTCCACATCTGGGGGCACGCGACTGGTCGGCTGATCCACAAGCGAGAGCCGTATGCGCTGCGGATGGAAGAGGTCCTCGACAAGGCGGCGGAGAAGCGGATCGCCATCGAGATCAACGGCAACCCCGAGCGGCTGGATTTGAAGGCGGATTACGTCCGGCTGGCGCTCGAACGTGGCATCCGGCTGACAGTTTCAGCGGACTCCCACAGCACTCGAGAGTTGAACTATCTGCAATTCGCGGTCGACGTGGCCCGAAAAGGGTGGGCGGGTCCAGAACACATCTTGAACACGCTCCCCGTTGAGAGGTTCACTGCGGAGTTGAAGTCGCGCCGTTAAGGTTTGCGGCGGGTGTCGTGTCCCCGGGGGGAGCGAATTCGCTCCACAGCATGTCCAAGTCCATGAGCAGCTCATCGAGCGCCGACGCCGCGATCTGTGACACGTGTCACGGCACGCACGCGCCCGATCAGCCCTGCGACACGCTGATTCCGATGGTCGCCGCCGCCGCCGCGGGCACGCAGCTCATGGGCATTCCGCAGCCGCCTCAGGTGAAGGCGTTGGAGTGGAAACCACCCGGTAGCTCCACCCCACCCACCAACAACCCGCCCATCCCCTCCCCGCCTCCGGACACGGCTCCGCCTCGCGACGGCAACGGCTCCGGGTTCATCATGCCTCCGTCGATGGACGAGGAGGTGGACCCGCTCATTGGCCAGCCGGTGGGTCAGTTCCAGATCGTTCGCCGGCTGGGCCGCGGCGGCATGGGCACGGTCTATCTCGGCGAGCACACCGCGATCGGCAGCAAGGTCGCGATCAAGTTCCTGCACGAGCACCTGTGCAGCAACGCGAGCCTCGTGAACCGCTTCTACGCGGAAGCGCGAGCGGTGAACGTCATCGCGCACGAGAACATCGTCAGCATCTTCGACATGAACGTGCTGCCGCCGAACCGGTACTACCTGGTGATGGAGTACCTGGACGGCCAGCCGCTGACGGCGATGTGCCGCTCCGCCGTGGCGCCAGATCTCACCGTGCTGATCCTCTCGCAGATCCTGGACGCGCTGCAGCTCGCGCACGCCGCGGGGATCGTGCACCGCGATCTGAAGCCCGAGAACGTCTACCTCATCAAGCGCGGCCGCAACGCGCACTTCGTGAAGCTGCTCGACTTCGGCATCGCGAAGCTCTTCGCCACCGAGCACGGCGGCGAGCAGACCTCCGTCAACGCGATCGTCGGAACACCCGAGTACATGGCCCCCGAGCAGGGCTCCGGCGAGAAGATCGACGGCCGCGCGGACATCTATTCGGTGGGCGTGATGGCGTACCTGCTCGCGACCGGGCGGCTGCCGTTCAACGCGCGCGGCCTGACGGACATCCTGATCGCGCACAGGACGCAGGTGCCGATGGCGCCGATCGAGATGGATCCGGCGCTGCCGCGGCCGCTCTCGGATGCGATCCTGAAGGCGCTCGCGAAGAAGCCCGCGGACAGGTTCCAGTCGGCGGAAGAGATGCGCGAGGCGTTCGAGGCCGCGGTCCGGCCCAACACCTCGCCCGGAGCTCCGTCGCCCTTCGCCGCGCCGCCGCGCACGACCTCCTCGCCGGCGATTGCGCTGGTCCCTCCCGCCGATCCCGTCGCCGCGAAGGCGCCCACTTCACCGGTGGACGTGGATCGCGTCCCCACGGCGCAGCCCACGCCGGTGCACGCGCGCCACTCCGCGAGCCATCCGGTGCGCGTCATCCGGACCGACGGCCAGCCGACGTTCGAGGCGACGCTCGCGGATCTGTCCCGCGGCGGCGCGTTCGTGCGCACCGAGAAGACCCCGCCCGCCGTCTTCTCGCGCGTGCAGCTCGTGGTGGACTCCGGCGGCAAGCTCGATCTCAAGGGCGAGGTGGTCCGTCACGTCAGCGCCGCACAGGCCCAGGCGTGGAACATGGAGCCCGGGTTCGGCGTGCAGTTCGTGGAGCTGACCGCGCAGAACCGCGACGGGCTGGCGCGGCTGCTCTCCGGGCTCTCGGTGAAGACGGACGCGGAACAGAAGGCCAACGCCGGCGCGGGTGCGCCGGGCGCCATCGACGTGCTGAACCGGTACGCGAAGCTTCTGAGCGGCGATCACTACGTGCTCCTGGGCCTCCCGGTCGACGCGGACTTCGGTGAGATCCGCATGCGCGGGCGCGAGGTGAAGGCGGAGCTCGACAAGCTCCGGCTCCTGTCGCTGTCCGACAAGCAGCGCGAGCAGGTGGACACCGCGCTGCAGAAGGTTGGCTCGGCGCTGGAGGTGCTCGTCTCTCCGCAGAAGCGCGCGGAGTACGACGGCAGCCGCGGCAACTATCGCGGCGTGGCGCGCTGTCTCTCCGCGGGCCTCACGGTCAGCGAGCTGGACGCCATCCGGCGAGTGCTCGCCAAGCGCAACGACACGAACCTCGGCAAGGCGCACGTCCACTTCATCGGTGGGACCGCGTGGGAGCAAAAGGGAGCGCTCTCCTCGGCGATGGAGGAGTACGAGAAGGCGCTGGTGCTGGACCCGCTGAATCTGGAATTGCACAAGCGGTTCTGGGCGATCAAGAAGCGGCAGGCGCGCTAGTCGCTGGTAACCTGTCGCCCGCCTTGTTTCGCCTCCTCCCGCTGCTCCTCGTCGCCGTCACTGCGCTCGCCCATCCGACAACCGGTCCGGCGGCGCGCCCGACGTCTGCGTCGCTCCGCAAGGCGTTCGAGGCCAACGAAGCCCACCTCGTCAGCGTCTCCAGGGGGAAGAAGAAACACGGGCCCGGCGTGCTGGTCAGCTCCACCGGCCACGTCGTCACCTCCACCGAGTACGTGAATCTGGATGCAGCTGTGCTGCAGTTCGGCGCTGAGCAGGTCCCGGGCGAGGTGGTCTTCGCGGACGCGAGGTTGAAGATCGCCGTGGTGAAGCCGCTGTCCGGGACGTTCAGCGCGTGCGCCGTGCAGCTGCAGAAACCGGTGGCGACGGGAGACTGGCTGCTGGCGATTTCGCCCGCGAAGAAGGACGGCGCCGCTGAGCCGAAAGTCGGCCAGGTGCTCCGCACGGACAAGCCGCCGTTCATCGAGACGGATCTGTACCTGCCCGCCGGAACGCCGCTGTTCGATCCGAAGAGCAGAGAGCTCGTCGCGGTGCTCGTGACCGCCAAAGGCCGGGCGCTGCCCATGCCGTTCATCAAGGCGAAGCTCGAGGAGAACCAGAAGCTCACCGCGTCCGGGACGCCGCCGTGACGAACGTCGTCTCCGAACGGCTCAGCAAGCTCAACGCCGTGCAGGAGGCGCTGCTGCTCTGGGCGGCGAGCTTCGTCGCGATCGTCATCAGCTTCGTCATCTGGCGCGACGCGGCGAAGGTCGTGGCGACGGTGACGTTTCTGTACCTGCCGCTGCTCGCGATGGATCTGCGCGGCGAGGACTATCCGGACTACGGGGTGACGCTCAGCAAGTGGAAGCAGGACCTCGGCCTCTTCGCGCTGTTCGTCGCGATCGTCACGCCGCTGTATGCGCTCGGCTTCGTCGTCTATCAGCAGGGGCTTCACGTGCTCCCGCCCGAGGTCTCCGCGCGGCTGTCTCCGCTGTCCGGCGTGCCGCACTTTCACTTCCGGCTGCCGGACCGCTTCGGCGAATGGGTGATCGACCAGATCTTCGTCGTCGCGCTGCCCGAGGAGTTCTTCTACCGGGGCTACATCCAGACGCGGCTCCGCGATGCCTGGCCGCAGGGGAGAAAGTTTCTCGGCGTGCGGCTGGGGCCTGCGTTCTGGGTCACCGCGGCGCTGTTCGCGCTGGGGCACCTCGCCATCTTCGAGGTGTGGAGGCTGGGCGTGTTCTTCCCCGCCCTGCTCTTCGCGTGGATGCGCGAGAAGACCGGCACCGTGCTCGGGTCAGCCCTGTTCCACGCCTACTGCAACCTCCTCGCGCTGGTGATGACCGCGTCCTTCTTCGGCCGCTGAGCAGCGCCGTTCGACGAAGTGGATGACTTCAGTCTCCAGCGTGACGTGGTCCGCTCTGTCGATCTCCATCACCCCGGTGGGGCTGGTGACGTTGACCTCGGTGAGCTTCCCGCCGATGACGTCGATGCCCACGAAGAGCAGACCCATCTCGCGAAGCGTTGGCCCGAGCCGCGCGCAGATCGCGCGATCCTCCGCGGAGAGCTCGGTGCGCACCGGCCGCCCGCCCGCCGCGAGGTTGCACTTGAACGCGCTGCCAACTCTGAGAATCGCCCCGATGGGCTCGCCATCGAGCAGCACGATCCGCTTGTCGCCCTGCTTCGACGCCGCGAGGAACTCCTGCACGATCGCAGGCTCGGCGCCATCGTGGGTGGTGACCTCGAAGAGCGCGTCCGCGTTCGGATCGTCCCTGCGCACGAAGAAGACGCCGCGTCCGCCGAAGCCATCCAGCGGTTTCACCACGACGTCGCCGTGCTCCTCGCGGAAGCGCCGAAACGATTTTGGATCTGACGTGACGAGCGTGCGTGGACACAGCTCCGCGAACTGCAGCGCGAACAGCTTCTCGTTGGCGGTTCGGATCGCCGAAGGCTCGTTCAGGTACAGCGGCCGCCTGTCGCCGCCGGTCATGTCGAGCATGCGGGTCACGTGCTGGTAGTGGACGTCGGCGGGTGGATCTTTTCGCAGAA
>JBJMQN010000661.1:0-9146 GCA_045802665.1 Myxococcaceae bacterium
GACGTGGCGGCGCTCTGTCCTCGCGTCGTCGTCATCGACAAAGGTCAGCTCAGCTACGACGGCGGCCTGAACGAGCTCGTGCAGCGCGTGAGCCCCGAGAAGCGCGTAGTGCTGCAGATCGACGGAGAGGTGGATGCGCAGAAGCTCGCCTCGCTCGGGAAAGTGGTCACTCGCGAGCCGGGCAGGGTGGTGCTGCAAGTCATGCAGTCCAACCTGAACGCGACCATCTCGCGCGCGCTGTCCGAACTGCCGGTGAAGGACTTCAACGTCGAGAATGCACCGCTCGAAGAGGTGATGTCGGAGCTGTTCAGCCGCTCCCGTGCCGCGCGCGAGCACGAAGCCCACGCGGAGGCGTCGTGAGCCTGCGCTCCAGCATCAAGTCGCTGCCGACGCTGATGAAGGTCGGCTTCGCGGAAGCGGTCGCCTACCGCGCGGAGATGATCGTCTGGGTGCTCGCCACGACGATGCCGCTGGTGATGTACCAGCTGTGGTCCGCGGTCTCGCGCGTCGCGCCGATTGGCGGCTATGGGAAGAAGGACTTCCTCGCGTACTTCCTCGCCGCGTTCATCGTGCGTCAGCTCACCGGCAGCTGGGCGGCGTGGCAGATGAACTTCGAGGTGCGGCAGGGAACGCTGGCGATGAAGCTCCTCCGCCCGCTCCATCCGCTGCTCACGTACGCGACGGAGAACCTCTCGTACCTGCCGATGCGGCTGGTCATCGTCGCGCCGGTGCTGACCGCGATGGTCATCCTCGTCGGACCCGGGTACCTGCCGCACACGCCGCTTCAGGTCGTCATCTGGTTCTTCGGCACCGTCGGCGGGTGGGGCGTCATCTTCCTCATCAACCTCTGCATCGGCTGCATGGCGCTCTTCATCAAGAGCACGCTCAAGTTCATGGACGCGTACCTCGCGATGTCGTTCGTGTTCTCCGGCTACCTGATCCCCGTGGAGCTGTTCCCGGACAGGCTGCGGCATCTCATCGACTGGCTGCCGTTCCGCTACACCATCGGCCTTCCCATCGAGCTGTTCGTGACGAGGCACAGCGACGCCGAGGCCCTGTCCCTGCTCGCGCGGCAGTGGTGCTGGGTGGCGATCCTCTTCGTCACCGCGACGCTCCTGTGGCGCCGAGGCATCTCGAAGTTCGAGGCGTACGGCGGCTGAACAGATGCGCTACCTCCGCCTGCTCGCCGTTCAGCTCCGAGCGTCCGCGCTGCTCGCCATTCAATACCGCGGCGACTTCCTCGTGGACGGTCCCATCTCGCTGCTCTGGGCGGGGACGTCGCTCGCGCCGCTGTTCGTCGCGTACAAGAACCCGGCGACGGTGGTGGAGGGGTGGTCGTTCGGCGAGGCGCTGCTCGTCACCGGCTGGTTTCTGCTCCTCACCGGCGTGCTCGAGGGCGCGATCAACCCGAGCCTCGTGTCCGTCGTGGACCACATCCGCAAGGGCACGCTGGACTTCGTGCTCCTCAAGCCCGCGGACGCGCAGTTCCTCGTCTCCACCTCGCGCTTCGAGCCGTGGCGGATGACGCACGTCTTCACGTCGATCCTCATCTTCGTCTACGGCTTCGTCACGCTGCACCGGATGCCGTCGGTTCCCGGGATCGCCTCTGCGCTGCTCTTGCTGTTGAGCTCCACGCTGCTGCTCTATTCGCTGTGGATCCTCACCGTGAGCGCGGCGTTCTACGTGGTGAAGGTGGACAACCTCACCTACCTCTTCAACTCGCTCTTCGATCTCGCGCGCTGGCCATCATCGTTCTTTCAGGGCGTGCTGCGGTTCATCTTCACAGCGGTGGTCCCGCTCGCGCTGATGACCACGTTCCCGGCGGAGGCGATGCTGAACCGGCTGCACGCGAGCTCGCTGCTCTTCGCGATCGGCGGATCGCTCCTGTTCGCGCTCCTCGCGCGGCTGGTGTGGACGCGATCGATCGGGCACTACACTTCCGCGAGCAGCTAACTGCTGCCGAACGGCGGCAACATTCACTCGCACGGCGAAGCGGCCATCACCATTCGCGAGCCGAACATGGTGTCGGGTATATCCTGAGCGTCATTCCGGTCGAGATACGTTTCATCGAGCCCGCCGTCCGCATCGATCGGCGCAACCTTTAGCTTCGCGTCGTCGAAACGCAAGACGACGAAAGATCGACCATCATGCCGACACCCGACAGCGATTTCGACCAACGAACTCAGCCGCTGTCGTGAACCGATCTCATCTATGATCAAAGACGTTCCGACCACGTGTCCCAAGCCTAAGGCAGACGAGCCGTGGTCGATCATTAAGAAAGAACAGTTTTGAGATAACGCTGCCACGCCGCCATAGTCACCCCCATCAGGTGACAGAATCGGCGTCAGACGATCATCCGCAAAAATGAATGCTCTGGGGCCGGACTGCGTTCGAATCAAGAGGCAGTTCCCGCTGATCGCAAGCGTCTTACCAATCGTTCCCGCCGGCATGGCTCCCACGTCGGTCATTATTCCCGACCGATATGAGCCCACATTGGCATCCCAGACAACCGGCAGCATCTGTCCAGTCACAGAGACGATCGCTCCCCACTTGCCGTCAGCAGACGCAACGACATATCGAGCCGGATCACTAGCGCTGCGACCTACGACGAACTCACGATTGATGAACCCGCCATCGCCGTCCAGCACGACTTCACTCGCTGACGGTGAGGTTGATGAGCCTGCGAGAATCATGGTGGACGGCGTGAAAGCGAAGGACTCACTGAACACTGGCACAGAGGACGTGCTTTCGTGTCGAAGATCCTCGCCAGAAACGACCGTTACGACCGGATACGATTGTGTCCCATTCACGAAATAGTCACGTAGAATTCCGCCACGCCCGTCGGCCGATAACTCAGCGTCCCGGGCACGTCCCGACCCGACCGGAGGAGTGAGCAATTGCGCTAGCGACAGTCCACTTTCGACAGTCCATAGCGCTGCTGCATCATCCGTCGCGACGATTACCGTAGCCCCCAGGTCCCCGCCATCGACGGAGCCACCGTCCGTACTCCCGGAGCAACGGCATCCCGCTACGACAAGCAATATTAATGAACTAAAGTTTCGGGCCGTCGACAAGCTCAAGGTAGTCATGGCTGGCGGCGTCAAGTGTCATTGGGTAGAGACGGCCTTGCACCCGCTGGAGCCCATGCCCAGTGCCCGCTTCCATGAGAATGGATGCCTCGGCGGCTGCCTGCATGTATGTGTTCGGCGCGGCACTTGCGGCGGGGCAACTTCAGACAATTAGAGCCGCGCCCAATGCGAGGGCTAACCGAAGTTGCATGATGCGCGGTTCGTACAGGACAGGCAGGAACTTGTCGATGTCGGAGCGCCCCACACCGAGGTCGGCTGCTCGTCAGCTCACTGGTACGTGCGCGCGATCTTCAGCACCGAGGTGGGGAAGCTGATCCCCAGCTCCCGCGTCACGTTCAGGTTGATCAGCACCTGCGGCCGCCCGTCCTTGTTGACGACGCCGAGCGCGACCTTGTTCTGCACGAACGCGGGCTCCAACGAGAGCGAGTACAGCTTCCCGTCCTTCGCCGCGGACGCCGCCGCCGCCACTTCCGCGTCCGAGCTGCCGGGAAGCAGGAGCACGGCGCTCGCCTTCTGCTCCGCGATCGCCTTGCCGACCTGATCGAACGGCACCGGCACGAAGCGCAGGGCGCGGCTCTGGATCTTGCTCTGCGCCATCGCCTTCACGGCGTCGGACGCATCTGTCAACGCCTGCGCCTGGGTCGGCAGGTACGGAATCACCACCACGAAGTCGCCGTCGCCGCGGCCGGCGAACCCGGTGTCGTAGGTGATGACTTTCAGCATCACGAGCAGCGAGATCTGCGCCGGCGCCGCTTCCTGCGCCCGGGCAAGCCCCGCGCAGAGCAGCGTGACCAGCGTGATGAGGCGGAGGAGGCGCATTCGTGAGCTCAGAAGGTGTAGTCCACCTTCAAGCGAAGCTCGCGGGGGCCCACCGGGAGCGTGACGAGCGGCGCATGGTCGGACGGGATCGGATCCCGTCCCTTGGTGTCCGCAAGATTGTACAAGCTGAGCTGGACGCCGAAGCCCTTGAGCTGCGTGGGCTCGAAGCGCGCGCTGGCGTTCAGCAGGAAGTACGGATCCACTGAAGACGGATCGCCTGCGGACAGCGAGCTCGGGTCCACGAGGCGCCGATCCTTGAACTGGCCGTTGAGGGCGAGCGAGAGCGAAGGGTGCAGCGCTCGGGTGGAGATCGCGAAGTTGCCGGTGACAGGCGAGAAGTTCGCGGAGCTGTTGCCTTCGCCGGTGAAGTTGGCGCCCTGGATCGAGACGCCGCCGTAGACGCGCAGGTACTTCTCGTAGTTCGCGTTCACGCCGAGCTCGCCGCCCCAGAGCGAGATGTGGCCGAGGTTCTGGAACTGCGCGCGGAAGTCCGTGGGCTCGTTCGGATCCGGATCGTGATCGAGGCCCGGCGCCGGCACGGTGACGGACACGATCAGGTTGTCGTACTCGTTCTGGAACACGCTCCCTGAGAGCGAGAGCCAGGGGAAGACGCGGCGCTCGTAGCCGAGCTCGAACGACTTCGCGGTCTCCGCGGTCAGCTTGTCGTTGGGCACGAAGTCGAGCCCGTCCTCGAAGAACGCCTCGAAGATCGTCGGCGGGCGGAAGCCTTCGGTGTAGAGCGCCTTGACGGTGTCTTCCGGGGTCGGCGTGAACACCGCGGAGATCTTGGGCGTGACGCGGTTGCCGAAGATCGAGTGGCGGTAATAGGTCAGGCCGCCCTGCAGCGTGAGGACGTCGAACAGCTTCTGCTCGACCATCGCGTAGACGTTGATCGACGTGAAGTTCACCGGGATGTGTCCCACGCCGAACCCGTTGACCGGATCCTCCACGGCGGACGGCACGTCCTGATAGCGGCTGAAGGTGTCAGTGCGGTGCGATTGGAACTCCGCGCCGATGGTGTCGCGGTGGCCGGAGAACGGCGTGATCGTCGCGCGCGCTTCGGCGCCAAGCCACTTGTCGGTGCCGGTGTCGCGGAACTCGCCGAGATCATCCGGCGGCGGCGGATAGGCGAGCCAGTCTTCGTACTGGAACGCGTCGTATGAGAGGCGGCCGTAGAGCTCCACCTGCTCGATGAGCTGCTTCTTCCACGCGAGCTGCACGTAGTTCGTGCCGTTGTAGAACGCGTTCGTCTTGTCGCCCACGATGGTGGAGTACGGCGCGGTGGGCAGGCCCTTGGTCCGGTCCGAGTGCGCGAGCGACAGCGTGAAGTCCTTGTACGAGAGCGTCGCGTACAGCGCCTGCACGAAGCGGTAGTCGGTGCCGGAGACATCGCCATCCGGCGGCACGTCACGGTCTTTTCCTTCGAGCTCGGGGAACTTGTAGTTGTAGCCGCGCGACCGCTGGATGTTCAGGCCGAGGGTGAACGAGAAGTCGCCCACGGTCTTGCCGTAGTGCACGCCCGCCTCGCCGCCCAAGGAACCGAGGAAGTCGCCGGCGAGGAACGCGTCGCCGCCGTTTCGGTCCGCGCCCTTCGTTTTGATGTTGATGACGCCGAAGAAAGCGGACGGGCCGTAGACCGAGCCTACCGGGCCCTTCACGACTTCGATGCGATCGATGTTGGCGACGTCCACCGGGAGATCCCGCCCGACGTTGGATTCGCCGATGCCGACCGAGTTGTTGAACGGGTGGCCGTCGACGAGCACGAGCACGCGCGTGCCCTGATCTCCGAGCAGCTGCAGGCCGCGCACGCCCACGTACGGATAGAGCGAATCGTCGTTCACCCAGAGCCCGGGGATGGAGCGCAGCGCTTCATCCACGCTGCGGAAGCCCTGGCGCAGGATGTCGTCGCCGGTGAGGACGAAGACGGACGCCGGCGCCTGTGAGCTCCGCTCTTCCTTGCGGGAGACCGCCGCAATCGGGGTGTCGAGCAGCGCGTTCAAGTCCAACGCTGCGACGTCCGATTCGGTGGCGTTATTCGCCGGCTGCGGCGGTTGCTGCGACAACAAGAGCGCCGTGGCGCTGACAACGATGGTTCCGATCACTTCGTCTGCCCCCCTACGAGTGAATCCGAAGTGTTTGTTAGCTCACCAAGCAAGCTCGCGCCAACTTTGGTTTCACAGTGGAACGGGAAGGCGTCGCCCGGGAGGAAGGCGTAGTAAAGGGTCGCGCTTCGACCCACATCCATGGCCTCAGAAATCGAAAAGGAAGTCTCGCGGCGCCGGACGTTCGCGATCATCTCCCACCCCGACGCGGGAAAGACGACGCTGACGGAAAAGCTTCTGCTCTACGGCGGCGCGATTCACCTCGCGGGAAGCGTGAAGGCGCGGCGAGCGCGGCGGCATGCGACCTCCGACTGGATGGAGCTCGAGAAGGAGCGCGGCATCTCGGTGACGTCGTCGGTGCTCCAGTTCGAGTACCGATCGCACGCGGTGAACCTGCTCGACACGCCGGGCCACCAGGACTTCTCCGAGGACACGTACCGGACGCTGACGGCGGCGGACGCGGCGGTGATGCTCATCGACGCGGCGAAGGGCGTGGAGCCGCAGACCAAGAAGCTCTTCAAGGTCTGCCGGATGCGGGAGATCCCGATCTTCACCTTCGTGAACAAGCTGGACCGCTTCGGGCGCGATCCGCTGGATCTGATGGACGAGCTCGAGCAGGTGCTCGGCATTCGCGCGTACCCGATGAACTGGCCCATCGGCATGGGGCCGGATTTCCGCGGCGTGTACGACCGGCAGAAGAAGGTGGTGCACGTCTTTCAGTCCGGCGGCAGCCACGGTGAGTCCGAGGTCGAAGAGCGAAGCGTCGCGCTCGACTCGCCGGAGATCTCCACGGTGCTCAGCGAGGCGGAGCTGGAGAAGCTGAAGGAGGACATCGAGCTGCTCGACATTGGCGGTGACGAGTTCTCGAAGGAGAAGGTGGACAAGGGGCAGATCACGCCCATGTTCTTCGGCTCGGCGATGACGAACTTCGGGGTGCGGCCGTTCCTCGACGTGTTCCTCGAGCTCGCGCCGCCGCCCTCCCCGCGGAAGACGGACCGGGGCGAGACGCGCTTGCCGTCGAATCCGAAGTTCGCGGGCTTCGTGTTCAAGATTCAGGCGAACATGGATCCGCAGCATCGCGATCGCATCGCGTTCCTGCGGGTCGTCTCCGGGCGCTACGTGAAGGGGATGTCGGCGCAGCACAGCCGGCTCGGCAAAGAGGTGAGGCTCGCGAAGCCGTCGCAGTTCCTCGCCGCCGAGCGCACCGCGATCGAGGACGCGTGGCCGGGAGATGTGATCGGCCTCTTCGATCCCGGGCAGTACCGCATCGGTGACACGCTGGCGGTGGACGGACAGTTCGAGTTCGAGGGCGTGCCGCGCTTCTCACCCGAGCACTTCGCGGTGGTGCGAGCGAAGGATCCACTCCGCCGAAAGCAGATGGAGAAGGGCCTGGAGCAGCTCGCGGAAGAGGGAACGATTCAGATCTTCCAGCAGCTGCACATGGGCATGAAGGATCCGATCGTCGGAGTGGTCGGAGCGCTCCAGTTCGAAGTGCTGCAGTACCGCGTGGAGCACGAGTACGGCGCGAACATTCTGCTGGATCGGCTTCCGTTCACGCACGCGCGCTGGGTGATCGGAGAGAACTTCGATCCGAAGAGCTTCGACTGGGAAGGAAACCGTCAGACCGTGCAGGACCGCGACGGACTTCCGCTCGTGCTGTTCCGGGATGATTGGGCGCTGCAGCACGCGGAGGAGAAACACCCGGAGCTGAAGTTCCTGAGCGCCGCGCCGCAGGTGCGCGTGGGGATGGTCTCGGCGCCGAAGGTTTGACCCGCGGTCGCCGAGGGGTGCTGAGGTTCCGTGACGGTATTCGGACGTCGGGCCCCGCAAAAGCGTCACCGAAGCTGAGCACCCCCGTCAGTGGTTCCGCGTCGGCCGCTTCTTCGTCTTCGTAGGCGTGGGCGGCACGCCGGCATCCACGGGGGCGACGATCGGTGCGGCGGGTTGGAGCTCGACCTCCGCCTCGATCAACGGCGGCGGCGTGAGCGGCTCTTCCTTCACCTCGATGATCACCGGCGTCGCAGTGCTGTGCAGCTTGAACTGATCCTTGCGCTCGCGAGCTGAAGGATCGCGCTCCGGCGTGAGGACGAGCCGAGTCTCCAGTCCGCGCTGAGCGGTGAACGTGGTCTTCGTCGTGACTCGAAACGTGTAGCCCGAGCTCTCGCTGAACATCATATTGGCGCGATCGATCCACGCGACGGTGGAGGTGAGCATGTGCGAACCCGGCACAACGTCACCGCGAAAGATCTGTGTCTGCTGAGCCTTCCCGAGCTCGGTGAGTGAGGGAGGCGTGATCACTTTCCCGTCGAGAAGAAACCGAGCTTCGACGAGCTCGAACGGCGGTTCCTCGAGCCCCATGAACGAGATCGTGGCGACCGGATTCGGGATGTTCACGAGCGCATCGAGCTGCCGCTCCACTTCCTCGCGAGCGCTCCGCGTCTGCTCGCTCTCACCCGCACTCGCGCCCAGCGACGCGAGCATCAGGACCGCCAACATCATCCGCACACGCCGAGCATGGACCACGGACCGAGCGACGGAAAGCCATGACTGCGCAGGTCGCTACTTCTGAGCGAACCAGCCGACGACCGCGCTCAGGCCATCGAATGCGCAAACGAGAGTTGCATCAACTGTCTACGCTCGCGCCGCGCGCTCGGCCTCTTCACTCTTCAGCGCACGCTCCGCCTTCGTCGCTGCGATCCGCGTCCTCGGCAGCGCGAGCGTCCGATACACCGCCGCGGCCGCGCCTGCTCCAATCATCGGCGCGATGATGAACAGCCACAGCTGTCCCATCGCCCAGCCGCCCACGAACAGGGCGGGTGCGAGGCTGCGCGCGGGATTCACCGACGTGTTCGTGATGGGAATCGCTACGAGGTGAACGAGGGTCAGCGCGAGGCCGATCGCAATCCCCGCGAACCCAACAGGCGCCCTTGCATCCGTCGCCCCGAGGATCGTGAGCACGAACACGCCCGTGAGAAGCGCTTCGGCGAGGAACGCCGAGGCGGCTGAGTATCCGCCGGGCGAATGCGCGCCGTAGCCGTTGGCACCGAGGCCGCTCGCCGCCGCCGAATATCCGCCGGGAGCACCGTGCGCGATCATCAGCACGAGCAGCGCGCCCACGGCCGCTCCCACCACCTGC
>JBJMQN010000662.1:0-4859 GCA_045802665.1 Myxococcaceae bacterium
AGCGGAATCGGAGCTGGACGTTCGGGAGGCAGCTCGACGGAGGGCGCCGGTGCATCGTCGAACTCCGGCGCTGCAAAGGGCTCCGCGGCAGCTTGCGGCTCCGGCGCCGCTTCCATCGGCGGCGGTGTTGGCTGCGCGCTCGGCGTGCCGAGCGGCGTCGTGGGCACGTCGAAGTTGAGATCCACCTCGATGCTGGTCGTTCGCTTCGGCTCGGGCGGAGGTGCTTTCGCAGCCGCCAGCTCGGCCTGTTTCGCTTTGTGCGCCGCCTCGATGTCAGCGAGGCCGAAGCGCATGGTGCGCTCCGGACGCGGGATCTCGGGAGGCGGATCGGCCTCGGCGTCATCGGCCTCGGGCGAGGCAGGCGCGGCGCCGGTGCGGCCGAAGATCATCGTCGTGCTGCCCGCGCCCGACATCGGGACCCTCGGCATCTGCGCCGGCTTACCGGGAGCAGCCGCCGGAGCGGAGCCGGGAGGACGTTCGGCGAACGGATTGCCGAAGATCATCGTCGAGCTGGCGCGATCGGGCGGCTTCGGTTCGTCAGCGTCCTGGGAGTCGGAGTCTTGAGAGTCCGCATCGGACGCCGCGCCGAACATCTGCGTGCTGGAGCGTGGCGGCGCGGCTGGCGTTCCGGCCGCACCGAACATCTGCGTGCTGGAGCGAGGCGGTGCGGCGGGCGTTCCGGCCGCACCGAACATCTGCGTGCTCGAGCGTGGCGGTGCGGCGGGCGTTCCGGCCGCTCCAAACATCTGCGTGCTCGAGCGTGGCGGTGCAACAGGTTCGGGCGTCGCTTCAGAATCCTGCGCGCTCGGTGGCGGGTGCGATGCCTCGGCCGCTCCGAACATCTGTGTGCTCGATCGCTGCGGCGCGGGAGGCGTGCCCGCCGCTCCGAACATCTGCGTGCTCGATCGAGGCGCGGCCTCGGGGCTCTTGGGAGGCATTCCGGCCGCGCCGAACATCTGCGTGCTTGAGCGCTGCGGCGGCGAAGCGGAATCGGAACTCTTCGGCGCCGGAGCTGTTCCGGCGGCTCCAAACATCTGCGTGCTTGATCGCGGCGGCGCTGCCGGCGGCTGAGCTCCTGCCGCGCCGAACATCTGCGTGCTCGATCGCGGCGGCGCTGCCGGCGGCTGAGCTCCTGCCGCGCCAAACATCTGCGTGCTCGATCGCGGCGGCTCGGCCGGATTCACCGCTCCGAACATCTGCGTCGGGCTCGGGGTCGGCGTTCCCGGCGCGGGCGGCGGCGCGGTCTTTCCAAAGACCATCGTCCCGGTGGACATCTTCGGCGGCGGTGCTCCGACCTTCGCGGTGAAGACGTGGCTACAACGCGTGCACTGCACCGGCGCGCCTTGCGGCGGGATGACTCTCTCGTCGAGGACGTAGGTGGTTCCGCAACGCTCGCAGGCGATCTGCACGCGTCTGTGCTTACCACACCCGCGCTACTGCCGAAGGTCGCCGTACGCCTGAAGAATCTCCATCTTGCTCGCACCCACACCGGGCACGGAGTCGACCTGTTCCCAGGACTCGAACGGACGCGCGCGAACGATCGCATGCGCCAACGACGGGCCGATTCCGGGGATGAGCGTGAGGTCGTTTTCGCTCGCGGAGTTCAGGTCGAGCCGCCCACCCACTGCGAGCACCGCGCCCGCTGGAGTCGACTCGCCTGCCCCACAGGTCGCGACCGGCGGTCCAGCTCCGGGATCGGCGAACCGGATCTCACCGATCGGACAATCAAGCGGCGTCGGGGCAGGCCAGTAGACGCCCACGCCCGTCCCCACTGCGAGCAGGATGAACACGAGGAGCGCGAGCGACCGAACCCGAAGATCCGCTGGAGAGTCTTCCCTCATCCGCTCGAGCCAATGCGAGCGATGTGCCGCCCCGGCGCCATTGGCTCAACTAGACCGGGTTGAGCCAACGGTCCCCGCCCTGGAGTGAAGTCCATTCAGACGGACGGACGTGCCTGTCTCACTCTCGTCTCGACCAGTGAGAGCGCACACGCGAGCGACTTCACCCCGCCTGCGCGGCGACGTCCGCTCGATCCAGTCCGAACGCCGTGTGCAGCGCCCTCACCGCGAGCTCCGTGTACTTGGCGTCCACCACGCACGAGACCTTGATCTCAGAAGTGGAGATCATCTGAATGTTGATCCCCTCCTTCGCGAGCACCTCGAACATCTTGCGCGCCACGCCCGAGTGGTTGCGCATGCCGACGCCGACGATCGACACCTTGGCGATCTTGTCGTCCGCTTCGATGCCCGCGGCCTTGAGCGTCTTCGCGACCTTCTTGATCGTGTCGCGCGCCTTGGCGAAGTCCGTCTTGCCCACGGTGAACGTGAGGTCCGTCTTCCCGTCCTGCGAGACGTTCTGAACGATCAGATCCACCACGATGTTCTTCTCATCGAGCGGCCCGAACACCTTCGCGGCGACTCCCGGCACATCCGGGATCCCTCGCAGCGCGATCTTCGCTTCGTTCTTGTCGTACGCGATGCCGCTGACAACCACGTCTTCCATTGACTCGTCCTCTTCGCACACCAGAGTTCCGGGATCGTTCGTGAAGGACGACTTCACCCAGAGGGGGACCTTGTACTTCATCGCGAATTCCACCGAGCGGATCTGCAGCACCTTCGCGCCCAGGCTCGCGAGCTCCAACATCTCTTCGTAGCTGATCTTGTCGAGCTTCTTCGCCAGCGGCACCACGTTCGGATCGGTCGTGTAGACGCCGTCCACGTCCGTGTAGATCTCGCACGCGTCCGCCTTCAGCGCCGCCGCGATCGCCACCGCCGTCGTATCGGAGCCGCCGCGCCCCAGCGTCGTCACGTTGCCGTGCTCGTCCACGCCCTGGAAGCCCGCGATGACCGCGATCTGCTTCTTCTTCAGCACCGTGAAGATCGTCTCCGCGTCGATGCTCTTGATGCGCGCCTTGCTGAACGTGCTGTCGGTCACGATCCGGCACTGGCTGCCCAGAAAGCTCCGCGCCTTCGCGCCCGCCGCCTGAATCGCGAGCGCCACCAGACCGATCGAGACCTGCTCGCCGGTGGCGACGATCTGATCCTGTTCGCGTTCGTCAGGCCGCTCGGTGATCTGCGAGACGAGCTTCAGGAGCCGATTCGTCTCGCCCGACATCGCCGAGACGACGACCACGACGTCATGACCTTCTTTTTGAGCGGCGATCGCGCGCCGAGCGACATTCTTGATTCGCTCCACGTCGCCAACCGAAGTGCCGCCGTACTTCTGAACGATGAGTGCCAAGTTGATGCTGCCCCTCCTCGGGCGGCGCGGACGTATAGACGCACCGCGCCAAGCGTTCAACCGCCGTCCGAGCCCTGTCACGGTTCGGTTGACGCCGCTGCTGAGTCCGGGCATTGGACGGCTCGCAATGGCTTCCGCACGAATCTTGATCGACGGTGACACTCTCGAGCTGGAGGAGATCCTCCAGGTGGCGCGCAACCAGGCCATCGTCGAGCTCACCCCCGACTCCGCCGCCCGCGTCGAAAAAGCCCGAGCGCTGGTCGATCGCGTCGCCGCCGGAGACACGCCGAGCTACGGCATCAACACCGGCTTCGGAACGCTCGCGGAAGTTCGAATCGACAAGAAGGATCTCCGCGAGCTGCAGCGCAACCTGATCCTCTCTCACGCCGCCGGAGTCGGAACGCCGCTTCCAATCCCTGAGGCGCGAGCGCTCCTGCTCCTTCGCTGCAACGTCCTCGCGAAGGGCTTCTCCGGCATCCGGCCTCAAACGCTGAAGCTCGCGCTGGAGATGCTGAACCGCGACGTGGTCCCGGTCGTTCCGGAGCGCGGAAGCGTGGGCGCGTCTGGAGATCTCGCGCCGCTCGCGCACCTGGCGCTGGTGTTCATCGGCGAGGGAAGCGCGTTCTTCAAGGGCGAGCGGATGTCCGGGAAGGCCGCGCTCAAAGCTGCCGGTTTGGAGCCGGTGGTGTTGGAGGCGAAGGAAGGCCTCGCGCTCGTCAACGGGACGCAGGCGATGTGCGCGGTGGGGACGATCACGCAGCTTCGGGCGGAGATGCTCGCGAACCTCGCGGATCTCGCCGGCGCGATGACACTGGAAGGGCTGCTCGGATCGCACAAGCCGTTCATCGAGGAGATCCAGAAGGTTCGTCCGCATCAGGGACAGATCGACTGCGCGGCGCACCTTCGTCAGATCCTGCAGGGCAGCGAGCTCGTCGACACGCACGTGAACTGCGCCAAGGTGCAGGATCCGTATTCGCTGCGCTGCATGCCGCAGGTCCACGGCGCCGCGCGCGAAGGCCTGATGTTCGCGAGGCGCATCCTCGCAACCGAGGTGAACAGCGCGACTGACAATCCACTGGTGTTCACCGACTCCGAGAAGATCGTGAGCGGCGGCAACTTCCACGGTCAGCCCATCTCGCTCGCGCTCGACGTGCAGGGCATGGCGCTCACCCAACTCTCGTCGATCAGCGAACGCCGAGTGGAGCAGCTCGTGAACCCGTCGCTGTCAGGGCTGCCGCCCTTCCTCGCGAAGAACTCGGGGCTCAACTCGGGCTTCATGATCGCGCAGGTGACGTCCGCGGCGCTGGTCGCCGAGTCCCGCGTGCTCTCGCATCCGGCGTCCGTCGATTCGATCCCGTCGTCCGCGGGCCGCGAAGATCATGTCTCGATGGGCATGACCGCGGCGCTGAAGGCCCGGCAGATCGCGGACCACACGCGCACCTGCATCGCGATCGAAATGCTCGTCGCAGCTCAGGCGCTGGATCTCCGTCAGCCGACGAAGGCAGGCCGCGGCGCGCAGGCGGCGTACGAGCTGATCCGCAAGCACATTCCCACGATGGAAAAAGATCGCGAGCTCCACCTCGACATGGAGCGCGTCTGCCAGCTCATCGATTCGGGCG
>JBJMQN010000663.1:0-12868 GCA_045802665.1 Myxococcaceae bacterium
CGAGCCCCATCATGCCGCCCACGATGAACAGCGCGGGCGCGGCGAGAAGCAGTACGAGTCCGCCGCCGAGCCACGGGATGGCGCGCTTCCTCTGATTCACCAGCTCGTCTTTCACGTCGGCCTCACGATTGGGACGTCTGGATCGCCGGGTAACTGAGGAGCTGGCACTCGATGGGGCCGTTCCAGAGGTCTCGCACGCCGGTGGGGCGGTGGTGGAACGCGCTCTCGAAGGCTTCGTTTCCGGAGAGGATCGCGAAGCGCCAGCCCTGGAGCTGATCCAGCGAATCGCCGAGCTTGAAATAGAAGGTCTTCATTCCCTTCTGTCCGCCCGCCTTCAGCCGGTCGCCGTAGGGCGGATTGGTCACCACGATTCCGCGCGGCTCCAGTGGGACGGGCAGCTCCGCCGTCGCATCGCCTTCCTGCAGCTTCACGACGGAGGAGATTCGCGCGGCGTTCACGTTCGCTCGGGCGGCTTCCAGCGCTTCGGGATCTTTGTCGAAGCCGTAGATGACGACCTTCGGCGCCCGCTCCTGAGCTCTCGCTTGCTCTCTCAGCGCGTTGAGCTTGTGCGTCGCTTCTTCGCCGAGCTTCGGCCAGCGCTCGATGGCGAACTCGCGGAAGGCGCCTGGCGCCCGATTGATCGCGATCATGGCCGCTTCGATCACGATCGTGCCGGATCCGCACATCGGATCCAGCAGCGGCTCCTCGCCGGTGTACTTCGCGGCGCGCAGCACGGCCGCGGCCAGTGTCTCTTTGAGCGGCGCCACCGTGGTCTTCACCCGATAGCCGCGCTTGTGCAGCGGCTCGCCGCAGAGATCCAACGACAGCGAGAGCTTTTCTTTGGCGAGGTGTGCGACCACCGTCACGTTCGGATCTCTCGTGTCCACGTTCGGCCGAGCGCCGAGCTTGTCCACCAACCGATCCGCGATTGCGTCCTTGATCTTCAGCCCCACGAAGCCCGAGTGCGTGTGCTCGCTGTCGCGGATCGTCGCGTCCACTTTGAAAGAGCTCAGCGTCGTGAGGTGCTCCTCCCACGGCACTTCGTACGCCGCGTCGTACAAACCCTCCGCGCCTTGCGCCTCGAACTCTCCCAGCGGATAGAGGATCCGCATCGCTATGCGCGTCCAGATGGCGATTCGAAGTGCCTCATCGAGGTTCGCGTGGAAGCGCACGCCACCGCGGTCCTGCCGAATCTTCGCGGCGCCGAGCTCAGCCAGCTCCTCGGCGAGAAGATCTTCAGTGCCGCGAGCGGTGGTTGCGTAGAGCGGAAGTCGAACGGGCATGAGGAGCGCGCAACGTAGCGCAACATGTCGCTGGGCCCGCAGGGAGGTTTGCTTGCGGAAGAGTGCAACCGTGCGATGACCGGCACGACGTCTCTGCTCTCCGTGGAGGGTTGTCTTTGAGCGACTTCGTGGGCGGTTTTTTGATCCCGAAGAAGGACGGCGCGCTGGAGGCGCCCATTCTCGCGGCGATCCGCCGGTACTCGCGCCGGTTCGGTCTGGAAGATCGAATCGACGGCGTGCGCTTCGCGGCGACGGCGGACGACAACCTCCTCTACATCGGGCTGCTCGGCGGAGCCTTCGGCGGGCGCGACACCCTGTCCTTTTACGCGCAGCACGGGAAGCTCGCGGGGGAGCTCGCGCAGGCGACGAAGTCCAGGGTGTTCTCGTTCGCGTGGGAGAACCAGGGCGGGAACGAGCTCGTCGGCGATTTCGATTCGTCGGGCAAGGGCGACATTCAGCAGGCGAGCTGGGAGAAGGTCGGAAAAGAGATCGGCGTGAAGCCGGGCTCCGCGTACGCGGACAAGCTCTGGGCGACGCTGCCGATTGGAAAGCTCGCAAAGAGCTTGAAGGTCCCGCGCGAGCTCATCGAGACGCGGCTGCCGATCGACGTCCCGGCGTACGAGGTCGATTTCTCCGAGGAGGACGCGGAGCGCGGCGGGCTCTCGAAGTATCTCGAGAATCCAGCGGCGGCGGGGCAGGCGAGGGAAGAGTGGGTCGCGGAGGAGGACGAGACGTGGACCACTCGCTGGGAGATGGCGGGGCTGTCAGCGCCGGCCAAGGGCGAGGACGACGAGGTCCGGAGGATCCTCGATGAAGGGTTCGCCGAGTCGCTGCGCACGCAGATCGAGTTGATGGCGAGCGACGCGGCGGAGCACCCGGTGTTTCGCGATTACGACTTCGTGATCAACGTGCGGATCCCGAAACCGGAGATGGCGATCAAGGTGCTCGCTCAGTCTCCGCGTGGCGCGGCGATGAAGACGTTCGTGGAGCGCGGCGGGCTTCTGGCGTGGATGAAGATCACGGTGAGGCCTGAGAGCGCGCGCGTGCCGCCTCCCGTGAAGAAGGAGAGTGAGGAGTTCTTGATGCTCACTCCTCCCGAGCTGCGCGGGGCTCCGGTGAAGAGATCCGAGATCGTGGATCGGATTCGGGAGTCGTTCGCGAAGCTGGTGGGGCGGGTTTACGAGGGAAAGAAGATGGCTGCTCCGGTGAAGGAGACGGCTCGGCCGAAGGCGGTTGCGGAGAAGCCGGCGAAGAAGGTGGCTGGCGCGAAGCCTCAGGCGAAGAAGAAAGCCTCCACGGGGACCAAGACGGCGGCGAAGACAAAGCGCAGGTGAGCGCAGTCGGCCTCGTGTCGGTGGCGCGAAGTGGGGAGGCGGCGCGCTCGACGTCGCGAGCGGCACTGGCGGCCTGCTTCTCGCCGATCACGCCGTACGAGAGGCCAGGCACCGGAGGCACTCGCGCGCATATGAGGCCGATGACGACTGAACGGCCGGCTTGTTGGTGACTCGCGTTCAGCGGGGTCGCACGTTCTCGCCCCTGGACGCGGCAGCTTCTACCAAGCCACTTTGATCACGTAGCCCGTCGGCGTCAGCGTCTCGACGGTCACGCTGCCCTTCGTCTTCGTGCGCTCCAGGGCGAGCTGGATGCAGCCGCTCATGAAGTGCGGACGGGGATAGGCGTCGACGACGTGTACGAGCGCTTCACTTGCGCCGCTCTTCTCCACGTGCACGTCCAGATCCGTTCGCACGAGCTGACAGAGGTATGGAACGCGCTCCACCATGCGTTCCGGGCCCATCACGGCGAGGCCTCCGGCGGTGGCGCTTCCCGGCAACGTGTTCAGAAAACCGTTCGCGAAGATGGCACCCAGCGCGCGGTCCGCTTCGTCGCGGCCCATCCCGGCGCAGTGATGCTTCGCCGCGATGTCCACGCACTTCCACCATGTGGAGATGGGGTACTGCGCCTGGATCGCCGTTGGGTCGAAGCCCGCTGACTTGAGCTCCGCGAGAAACTCGCCTCGGGGTTCGAGCGCACGGACGAAGAGCCCTTCGAACATGCTCCTCGTGACCTGAATGGCTTCCCCCATAGGCGGCTCCCCGAACGACGCGCGCGCATGGTGGAGGGCGTCCCGCGACTTTTGAATTGGGTCGGGCGGCCCCATAGGGGTTTTACTCAGATCAGTTGGACATTCTTGCGATGGGTCCGGAACGCCCCGCCGCCGCACGTCTTACATCGCGCCAGCGCCGGGCATTTCGCCGACGCCGCGGATGAGCACATCCCGTGGCTTCGCGCCGTCCGCCGGACCCACCACGCCGTCGCGCTCCATGCGTTCGATCATGCGCGCCGCCCGGTTGTAGCCGATGCGCATCTTGCGCTGGAGCATCGAGATCGAGACCTTCTCCATCTCGGAAACGGTCGCCAGCGCCTGGTCGTAGAGCTCGTCCGAAAGCTCGTCCTCTTCTCCGCCGCCGCCCTCCGACTCCTCCTCGCGCGGCTTCAGGATGGACTCGTCGAACACCGGCTTGCCCTGGGCCTTGAGGTGATCCACCGCGGCCTTGATCTCGTTCTCGGAGACGTACGCGCCGTGCACGCGCTGCAGGTGCGCGGACGTCGGCGGCATGATCAGCATGTCGCCCATGCCGAGCAGCGCCTCGGAGCCAATCGTCCCGAGGATCGTCATCGAGTCAGGCTTGCTGCGCAGCATGAAGCTGATGCGCGTGGGGAAGTTCGCCTTGATGACGCCGGTGACGACGTCCGTCGACGGACGCTGCGTCGCGACCATCAGGTGAATGCCCGCCGCGCGCGCCATCTGAGCGAGGCGAGCGATGTACGTCTCCACCTCGCGGCTCGCGACCATCATGAGGTCCGCGAGCTCGTCGATGATGACGACGATGTACGGCAGCTTCTTGAGCTCCTTCTTCTCCTCCACTGGAGCCTCACCGCTCGCGACGGCTTCGGCTGCCTCGGCGAGGGCCCGGTTCTCTTCGGCGGTGGGGGGCAGCTCGGGCAGCGGCTCGGAGGCGGGAGGCGTTTCCTCGGCGGCCTCCACCTTCTCGCGCACGTCCTCCAGCTCTTCCTTCGGAGCGGGGACGCCGACCTGGTTCTCGGCGGACTTCGCTCGCAGCAGCGCGTCGTCGGAGGATTCGCCCTCGGCCACGTCCACGATGAGCAGCTTGCCCTTCTTCTTCGGAGGTGGAGGAGGCGGCGCGGCTTCGGTCTTCGCCAGGACCTTCCCGTCGATCACACCCGGCACACCCAGGCTCGCGGGCGGCTTGATGACGCCCTTGTCCTTCTCCGTCAGCGCCTCCACGTGCTTGTTGTAGCCGGCGATGTTGCGGACGCCCGCTTCCGAGAGCAGCTGATACCGCCGCTCCATCTCCTCCACCGCCCAGCGCAGCGCGAGCGCCGCCTTCTTCGGATCGGTCACGACCGGCAGCAGCAGGTGCGGAATGCCCTCGTACACGGAGAGCTCCAGCATCTTCGGGTCGACCATGATGAAGCGCACCTCTTCAGGCGTCGCCTTCAACAGGATCGACATGATCATCGAGTTCACCGCCACGGACTTTCCGGAGCCGGTGGTGCCTGCGATCAGGATGTGCGGCGCCTTCGCGAGGTCGAGCACGTACGGCATGCCCTCGATGTCCTTGCCCACGCACATGGTGAGCTTGCTCCCCGCCTTCTGGAACGTGTCCTGCTCGGCGATCTCCTTGAGGAAGACCGTCTCGCGATCCTTGTTCGGCACTTCGATGCCGACCACGCCCTTGCCGGGGATCGGCGCGACGATGCGGACGCGCATCGCCTCCATCGCCATCGCGAGGTCATCCGCGAGCGACGCAATCTTCGACACCTTGATGCCGGGGCCCGGCAGGAACTCGTACATCGTCACGACGGGACCGGGGCGGATCTCCACCACCTCGCCCAGAATTCCGAAGTCGGCGAGCTTGGCGCGCAGCTTCTCCGCGGTGGAGAGGAACGCCTCCTTGTCGAGCGCGCTCCGCTCCCGCTTCTCCGCCGACAGCACATCCAGCGGCGGCAGTGAGAAGCTCTTTCGGCCGCCGATGAACTCGAACTGCTCCTGCTCCTTCTTCGGCGCCTTCACCGGCTTGGGCGGAGCTTTCGGCTCCACGATGAGCGGCATGCGGGCGAGCTGAGCGCCCACCGCCGTCGCACCCGCGGGAGGAACCGCGACCGGAGCAACGGCCGTCGCCGCAGCAGTGGCCGCGACGAGAGAAGCGGTCTCGACGACGGGCGCGTTGGGCTCCGCGGAGGCCGCGGTGACTAGAGCCTGCGACTGTGCCGCCGGACCGGTCACGATGTTCGGGAGCTTCCGCTCCTTCTTCCTCGGAGGCTCGGCCACTTCCGGCGCGGCCTCGACGGGCGGAGGCGCGATCGGCGCGAGGGATGCGGCCCACGCCGGATCTTCACCGGCCCTGGGGCGCGCAACGAACGGCGCTGGCGCAGGCACAGGCATAGATGCCGCCGCCGCCGCCGCGACCACGTCTCCGGAACTGACGACCGGCTGAGTCCTCTTCGCGAGCCGGGCGGCCTTCTCCGCCTCCCGCATCGCCTTCTCCGCTTCCTTCTGAACCCTGGCGTCGGTCTTCGCGCGCTCGACGGCTTCCTTCGCGAGCCGCGTGGCCTCCTCCGCCATCGCCTCCGCTTCAGCGACCTCCAGCTCCGCCTGCGCGGCGACGAGATCCTCTTCGTCCGCCTCGAGCTGCGCGAGGAACGCAGCTTCCTCTTCCTTCGCCTTGAGCGACTCTTCGCGACGCTTCTCCAGCGCCGCCTTCTGGTTCACGAGGAACGCGGCTAACCACGTGCGGGTTGCCTCCGCCGCGACGACCATCCCGTGCCAGGCGATCGCGCACAGCTTCAGGAATACGAACTGCGTGCCGACGATCAGCGCCGCGACGCAGACGGCCGTCACGAGAATCACCGTGCCGACCGTGCCGAACAGGCCCGTCAGCAGATTGCCCAGATAGCTGCCCACCGCGCCGCCCGGCGGATGCACCCAGCCCGGCTCCTGGCCGAAGCCGACATGAGCGAGCACCGCCGTCGAGAGCGTCAACAGCAGGAACGACAGCCACTGCGGCCAGCGCCGCTTCTCACCGCTGCCGACGAACAGAATGGCGGCGACGTAGATCCCCACCGCAGGCAACACGTAAGCGCAGAGGCCCAGCATTCCGCGGAACGTCTCCGCGAGCAGATGCCCCACAGGTCCAATCGCGTTCCGGAACCCCGGCCCCACGCGATCGTGCACGTCGAACGTGGCGAGCGAGAGCAAGAGCAGCACCGAGAACGCGACGAGGAACGTCCCGAAGATCGCCCGCCGCCCGACGCCGGACGACTGGAGCTTCTTTTCGGTGAGCGCCTTCCGCCGCGAGACGATGTCCTGCCGCGAAAGGACTGACTTGTCCTGACGGGCCTTCCTGGCCGCCATGCTTTGACCTCACTACGTATCGGGCTGTAGCTACCCGGAGCGTTGGCCACTGTAGGAGGGGAGGCAGGGGGGTCAATTTTCTGGCCGGGCGGTAAGGGCCTGTGGGTATGGTGCTGCCCGAATGGACGTCCGCTGCGAGCGCTGCAAGACGGAGTACGAGTTCGACGACGCCCGGATCACCGAGGCGGGCGTCACCGTCAAATGCACCACCTGCGGTCACGTCTTCAAGGTGAAGAAGAAGGCGCTCGTCGTCACGGTGCCGGTCAAAGGTGAGGAGGCGCACGACGCCCCGCCCGCGAGCTCCGCCGCGCCGCAGCCCACCCCCTCGCCCGCCACCACCAGCGCCGCCGAGAAGCCGCGCGAGTGGAAGGTGAAGCAGTCCAACGGCAACGTCTTCAACTTCAAGGAGCTCACGACGCTCCAGAAGTGGATCGTCGAGCGCAAGGTCTCGCGCGACGACGAGATCAGCCTCACCGGCGAGAGCTGGAAGCGGCTCGGCAACATCGCGGAGCTCGCGTCGTTCTTCCAGGTGGTGGAGGAGGCGCAGAAGGCCGCGCAGCTGTCCGCGATGCAGTCCGGCCCGTACGGCGCCTATGGCCAGCAGATGGGGACGCCCGCCAGTGGCTTCCCGATGCCGAACGTTGGCGCCGCCGCGCCTCCGTCTCCGAACGCGCCCACGCAGGTGGTGCAGCAGTCCGTGGTTCCGCCGCCGCCGATCCACTCGCCGCCCCCGGCGCAGCAGCAGGGTCAGCCGCCCGCGATTCCGAATCACAACCTCGACATGACCGGGGTGGTGCCGCCTCCGGAGCCGCCGCCGCGAAAGCCCGCTCCCGACACGCTGCCCTTCACTCAGCCTGCGAAGAAGCCCGCGCCGGTGATGAGCGCGCAGCGACGAGCGCCTGTCGATGAAGAGCCGGACTACGCGGCCGCCGGCGTGAAGAAGAGCGGCGGGGCGGGGAAGTTCCTCGTCGTGCTGCTCGTGCTCGCGCTGCTGGGCGGTGGCGGGTACTACGGCTACTTCTATTGGTGGCTGCCGCAGGAGCAGGCGAAGCAGGAGGCGGACGCGGCCGCTGCGAAGAAGGCGCAGGAGGATGCGCTCAAGGCGAAGGTGCCGGCGAACACCGTGCCGCCGGCGGTGCCGGTCGTCGCGGCCGTCGTCGATGCGGGCGTGGCGGATGCGGGCGCGCCGATGATCGTGGACGCGGGCCACGTGGTCGTCGATGCCGGAATGCCGGCGGTCGTCGATGCGGGCACGCCGCCGGTCGTGAAGAAGGAGCCGGTGCGCGACTTCGACTGGTACATGACTCAGGGCGACAAGCTGCGCGATCGCGAGAAGGCAGCTCAGGCGTTGGACATGTACGGCAAGGCGGCGGACCTTCAGCCTGACCGAGCGGAGCCGATGGCGGGCCGGGGCCTCGCGCTCCTCGACATGGGGCAGAAGCCGCAGGCGGAGGCGTCGTTCCAGCAGGCGCTGAAAGCGAATCCGCGCTACGGCGTCGCGCTGATGGGATTGGCCGAAACTTACCGAGCGATGGGTCAGAAAGCCGACGCCATCAAGTATTACGAAAAGTACCTCGACGTACTGCCCAACGGACCTGAAGCACCGGTCGCGAAAGAGGCAGTGCGGCGACTCAAGAGCGAGTAGGAAACGGGGAACATGGCAACCGCACCTGACAAGCCGTCGAACACGGAAGACGAGTACTTCGCCCGCGAGGAGATCGAGAAGAAGCGCAAGCTGGCGCTGAAGCAGGCGGAGGAGCTGGAGGCGAAGCAGAAGCGCGAGCTGAAGGCGCTGCACTTCATGAAGTGCCCCAAGTGCGGGATGGATCTGCACACGCTGAAGAAGGGCGCCATCGAGCTCGACACCTGCTTCAACTGCGGCGGCGTGTTTCTCGATAGCGGCGAGCTGGATGTGCTGATGAAGCACGGCGAAGAGAAGAGCCACAAGATCGTGGGCGCGGTGCTGAACCTGATCAAGGGCAAGTAGATGGCGCTCACGTTGGAGCAGGTACGGCACGTCGCCTCTCTCGCGCGGTTGCAGCTCTCCGCCGAGGAGGAGGCGCTGTACCAGCAGCAGCTCTCCCACGTGTTGGACGCCGTCGAGCAGCTGAAAGCCGTCGACACCGAGGGCGTCGAGCCGACGAGCCACGCGAACTTCGGCCAGAGCCTGCTCCGCGAAGACGTCGTGAAGCCGTCTCTCCCGCCCGAGAAGTCGCTGTTGAACGCGCCTTCGAAGGTGGACACGGCGTTCGCGGTTCCGAAGATCATCGAGTGAGTCGCTGATGGCCCTGCTCGAACTCTCGATGTTGGAGCTGGCCCGGAAGCTTCGCGCGAAGGAGGTCTCGTCCGTCGAGGCCACGCGCGAATGCTTGAGCCGGATCAGCGCCGTCGACGGAAAGCTCAACGCGTTCATCAAGCTGGACGAGAAGGGCGCGCTCGCGGCGGCGGCGGCGGCGGATCGGCGGCTGGCTCTGGGCTCGCCTTCGAGCGCGTTGGATGGCGTGCCCGTCGCGCTCAAGGACATCTTCCTCACCGAAGGGCTCGAGACCACGTGCGGCTCGAACATCCTGCGCGGCTTCATCCCGCCGTATGACGGAACGCCGACGCGGCTGCTGCGCGAAGCGGGCCTGCCGATCGTCGGGAAGACGAATCAGGACGAGT
The DNA here is from genome assembly GCA_045802665.1 of Myxococcaceae bacterium. GTDB lineage: Bacteria > Myxococcota > Myxococcia > Myxococcales > Myxococcaceae > JBJMQN01. Next base: position 9,382 of record JBJMQN010000663.1, read on the forward strand.
TCGCGATGGGGAGCTCGAACGAGTCGTCCGCGTTCGGGCCGGCGCGAAATCCGTGGGACCCGTCGCGGACGCCGGGCGGAAGCTCTGGAGGCAGCTCGGCGGCGGTGGCGGCGCGGGAGGTGTTCGGAGCGCTCGGGACCGACACCGGCGGATCGATTCGTCAGCCTGCGGCGCTGACCGGTATCGTCGGCATCAAGCCCACGTACGGACGCGTGAGCCGGTACGGCGTGATTTCCTACGCCTCGTCGCTGGATCAGGTGGGGCCGATGACGCGGACCGTCTCAGACTCCGCGGCGCTCCTGCAGCTCCTCGCGAAGCACGATCCGCTGGACTCGACGAGCGCGAACGTCCCGACGCCGGATTACCTCGCCGGCATCGAAGGCGGCGTGAAGGGGATGAAGCTCGGGCTGCCGCGCGAGTACTTCGTGGACGGCATGGACGCGGAGGTTTCAGCGTCAGTGCGAGCGGCGGCGGAGGCCTACCGTCGCCTCGGCGCGGAGATCGTGGATGTGTCGCTGCCGCACACGAAGCACGCGCTCGCGACGTACTACGTGATCGCCCCGGCCGAGGCGTCGTCCAACCTGTCGCGCTACGACGGCATCCGCTACGGCCACCGAGCGAAGGACGTGAAGGGCCTGCGCGAGCTCTACACGAAGAGCCGGGCGGAGGGGTTCGGGCCGGAGGTGAAGCGGCGGATCATGCTCGGCACGTACGCGCTCTCGCACGGGTACTACGACGCGTACTACCTGAAGGCGCAGAAGGTGCGGACGCTCGTGCGGCGCGATTTCGACGAGGCGTTCAAGCAGGTGGACGCGATCATCTCGCCCACGTCTCCGGTGCCGGCGTTCAAGATCGGCGAGAAGATGAACGACCCGCTGCAGATGTATCTGGTCGACGTCTTCACGCTGCCGTGCAACCTCGCGGGCCTGCCGGGGTTGTCGCTGCCGTGTGGCTTCACTCGCGCCGGCTTGCCGATCGGATTGCAGATCCTCGGCCGGCCGTGGGACGAGGCGCGCGTGTTTCAGATCGCCCGCGCGTTCGAGCGGGAGCATGACTTCAGCAAGCGCGCGCCCCCGGCGGCGTGATCAACCCTCGTACTCGAACCCATCGAAATTGAATGCCCGCTCCAGCGCCTTCGCGTCTGTGGGGGTACCTCCGCAGTCCCGCAGCAGCGGCCGCCAACGCACTGCGATCAGCTTCTTCATCGAGGTGATTCGCGCGTCGGCGTCCTCTCGCGAGATCCGAAACCGCGCGCACTCGCTGAGCAGGTTCTGCCGTGTCGCGCGCCGCGAGCGGCCCGCGATCATCGCCAGATCCCGTTCCTGACTCGCCTGGGGGAAAGGCGTGAGGTCGTACGCGGGCGACAGACGCCACTTCCTCGTTTCGGCGATCAGTGCGTGGTTTCGGGGGTGATCGTCGATGTTCGAGATGAGCGCGTTGAACACCATTCGCCCGAAGAGCTCCGCCAGATCGCGGGTCGGGTCAGCGACCCAGCGCATCAGCTCGTCTGCCAGGAGCACGTAGGACCACCGCGCCCTGTCAGCCTCATCCGCCCTGAGCGCCGTGAGCGCGCTCACCATCCGATGGCGAACGTACCCGCGCTTGGGGCTCGCTCGATCGAAGCGGCGCACGAGCAGGACGGGCGTGTCTCCCACGCTCGAGAGCTTCCACTCCGCGGAAGTCAGTCCGCACTCGCGCGCGAGCTCGAGCATCGCCGCCTCCGCGGCGACGTAGTTCCACCGGTCGTTCTTCGAGGGGAACTTCGCAACCCACAGGCCGCTGCGATCTTCGACGACGTTCTTGGGACGCGCTCCGCCGAGCGAGCTGCCTGCATTCGCGAGCGATGCAACCTGCCGCGACGAAGGTGGGAGGCCGTCCTCGATGCGTTGCGCCTCCGCGACGAGGGCCTCGAGTTGAAGGATCTTGTTGAAGTCGTGGACCGGCGCTGGCGGCTCGACTCGCGTGCCGAAAGAGAGTGCGCCAGCGCGATCCTCCGGAGAGTGGAGCAGGTAGTCGACCTCAGAGAGATCGACTCGCCCGAGCTCGCGTTCGATGACACGTCTGCCCCACGAATCCGGTGACGAGTCTCTGAGCGCTCCGAACATGCCGCCGTTCCGCGCGCTCTCGAAGGTTCCGTCTCGAAGCGGCAGCTCGAACGGATCGAGCGGCACCGCGCGCGGCGACGCGAGGTAGCTCTTTCCGTAGACGAACCGGCCGACTTCGCGATCGAGCTCGAATTGCCCGCACGTCACGACGTCGAGCGACTCGGGCAGCTGAATGTAGACGTAGCAGCGCTGGGGCTCAGAAGTCGGCATCGAGGCCCTTCCGGCCGCGAACGCGCTTCGGCGCGCGCGCTAGCTCCAGGGTCAGCCCCTCGAGGTCGCGTTCGGGCGCGGCGAGGCCTTCGAACTCTTTCTCCAGTCCCAGCGCCCACAATGCCGTGAAATACGCGCTGATCGCCGTCGTGCCGCTCCCGCGCTCGACCCGGCGAAGGGTGTTGAGTGACAGGCCCGTTTTCTGCGCGAGCTCCCGCTCCGTCAGTCGGCGTCGGATGCGGGCGGTCGAGATGTGTTCGCCGAGGCGAGTCAGCGCCTGCGCCACGACGACGGGGGTTCGCTCTTGTGGCAGGTTTTGTTTCGGCATGATCAATCTATGGGTAGTAACTGATCACTGGTACCCATCTATGAGACGCCGACAGACCCGAGGTCCCATAGAAGGAATCTTAGGCCGGTTTAATGACAATATACAGCGTGTACTGGGACATGCAGCCCAATGGAACTCCGGCGTCTCTTGATGGGTCGGGCGCTATAAACCGCCCCTCATGCCCGTCTCAGATTTCCAGCCGGTCATGGGCCTCGAGGTCCACGCCCAGCTCCTCACGAACTCCAAGATCTTCTGCGGTTGCTCCACCGAGTTCGGTAAGGCGCCCAACGCGAACACGTGCCCGGTGTGCCTCGGCATGCCGGGCGTGCTGCCGGTGCTGAACGAGAAGGTCGTCGAGTTCGCCGTGCGGACCGGACTCGCTGTCGGCTGCAAAGTGAACGAGCGTTCAATTTGGAGCCGGAAGAACTACTTCTATCCAGACCTCCCGAAGGGGTACCAGATCACGCAGTTCGACCTGCCGATCTGCGAGCACGGAAAGCTGACGATCGAAACCGAGTCAGGTCCCAAAGAGATCCGCGTCCGCCGCATCCACATGGAAGAAGACGCGGGGAAGAACATCCACGACGCGTCCGCGACCGAGTCACTGGTGGATCTCAACCGCGCCGGCGTGCCGCTGCTGGAGATCGTGTCCGAGCCGGATCTCCGCACCGCCGATGAGGTCGTCGCTTATCTCAAAGCGCTGCGGGACATCCTCGTCTACCTCGGGGTGAACGACGGAAACCTCGAGGAGGGCTCGTTCCGCTGCGACGCCAACGTGTCGGTGATGAAGAAGGGCGCGACGGAGTACGGCACGCGCGCGGAGCTGAAGAACATCAACTCGTTC
>JBJMQN010000664.1:0-4188 GCA_045802665.1 Myxococcaceae bacterium
CCGGCTCCCCGGAGGGACGCTCCGCGTGAGCCACACGTTGCCGCCGATGCTCGATCCACGGCCGATCACGACGCGCCCGAGGATCGTCGCGCCGGCGTAGATCACCACGTCGTCCTCGATCGTCGGGTGGCGCTTCTTGTTCGACAGCATCTTGTCCACCACCAGCGCGCCCAGCGTCACGCCCTGGTACAGCTTCACCCGATTGCCGATGAACGTGGTCTCGCCGATCACCACGCCGGTCCCGTGATCGATGACGAACCTGCGGCCGATCGTCGCGCCCGGATGGATGTCCACGCCGGTCTTCTCGTGCGCGTACTCGGTCAAGAGCCGCGGCAGCAGCGGAAACCCGAGCTGATGCAGCGCGTTCGCCACCCGGAAGACCGCGATCGCGAAGAACCCCGGATACGTGACCACCACCTCGTCCACGCTCCGAGCGGCCGGGTCGCCGTGAAAAATCGCCTCCGCGTCCTCCTGCATCAGCGCGTAGAGCTTCTCCAATTCCTCCAGAAACCGGTCTGGCAGATTGGCGGGCAGCTCCCCGTGCACGAACGACAGCTTGCGGTGCAGCCGCGAGAGGGCATCCCGCACCTCGAGCAGCTCCTCCTCCACTTCGCGGACGTCACACGGGACGTGCTCGGCAAAATGCGGGAACAGCGTCGCGAGCAGCTTGTCCGCGAAGCTCTGCGCCATCGGACGGATCTCCGACGGAAACGTGTGCGCCCGCCGAGCCGCCGCGAGTGTTTGAACCAGGGATCGAGGGACGTCAGACATGGTGCGCGCGAGCTAGATAGCGTCCGTTTTAACGGATGTCCCGCCAATTTTGCAGCGGGCCGGCAGCCATCGAGCACCGGACCTATCTTTGTTTCCATGAGCGAGGAAGTGTCAGGGCGTTGGAAGGTGAAGCGCGTGAGCGGGCTGCTCCCGCCGTTTGGCGTTTCAAAGGTGATCGGGCTCGCGAACGGGGTGACCCGGCTGCTCGGCATCCCGGTGGCCGCGTTCAAAGTCGTCGGGAATGAGTTCCGCTACCGAGCGCTCCCCGTCCGCGATCGCGTCCACCCCAATGGTGATGGAACGTACGAAGGCGAAGGCTTCCTGTTCGGAAAACGCTTCTGCCGGTTCCGCCTCGAGCCAATCCCCTCGTAGAAAAGCCGACAGCGAATCCGCACGCGCTGTGCGAGGCCTTCGAAGAGCGCTAGGGATCGCGCCATGGCCCTCTCGTCCGAAGTCGCGCTCTATGACGATCGCACGCTGCTCCGGGATTGTGTCTCCGCGCTGCTGGTCGCGGTGGGAGTGCAGGTCGCCATCTCGACCGGGGACGTGGATGAGTTTCTCGCGGGCTTGTCGCTCGCGTCGCCGGCCGTGGCGATCCTCGTCTTCCACTCGCTCCGCAACGCCGCGGCGCTGAGACCCGAAGAGGGCCGCCTGCTGGAGATCCTGCGCGAAGGCCATCCGAGGCTCGCGCCCGTCGTGATCGCGCCGACTTCGGAACCTTCGTTCGAGGCGGAGTGCAAGAAGCACGGCGCCGTCGCCTTCATCAACAGCGTGGGCAGCCGAGCCAATGAGCTCGCCCACACCGTCCTCGCCCTCTGCCGTGGAGAACGGCCGGGCAATCTCGCGATGCTGCTCTCCGCTGCCGCCTCCCAGCCAACTTCCACGCCGATTCAGTCGCTCTCCACGCGCGAGCGCGAGGTGCTGACCTGGATCACCGCCGGCGCGGACAACCTCAAGATCTCCTCGCATCTGGAGATCTCCGAACGCACCGTGAAGGCGCACGTCTCCGCGATCTACCGGAAGCTCGGCGCGCAGAACCGGACGCAGCTCGCCGTGATGGCGCGGCAGCTCGGCGTCATGCCGCCCGTTGGGACCTGAGATCGCCCCGCAGGGAGTACACACCGTGCCCGCTGCCGCCGGCCGGATCCTGAGATCGCCACGCAGTACGCACCGTGCGCGCTGCCGCCGGCCCGATCCTGAGATCGCCACGCAGTACGCACCGTGCGCGCCGCCGCCGGACCGATCCTGAGATGTCACGGGCGGAGCGGGCGTCTCGGTGTAGAGTGCGAGGCCTGTGAGCACGGTCAATGCGCTCGCGCGCGAGATCGCCGCGAAGATTGTCTTCTACGGGCCCGGGCTGTCCGGGAAGACGACGTCGCTGCAGAAGATCCACGACTCGGTGAAGCCGACGCACCGGGGCGAGCTGATGTCGCTCGCGACAGAGGGCGATCGCACCCTGTTCTTCGACTTTCTCCCGGTGAAGGTCGATCGCGGGACCGAGTTCTCCGTGCGGCTCGCGCTGTACACGGTGCCGGGGCAGGTCTTCTACAACGCCACCCGCCAGCTCGTGCTCCAGAGCGCGGATGGGGTGGTGTTCGTCGCGGACAGCCAGCCGGCGGCGCTCGACAACAACGTCGAGTCGATGCGCAACCTCGAGGAGAATCTCCAATCGCAGGGCGTGCGCCTGGACCGCTTCCCGCTCGTGATTCAGTACAACAAGCGCGACCTCCCGAACGCGATGCCCATCGCCGAGCTCCGAGCGGCGCTCAACCCACGCGGCGTCCCCGACTTCGAGACCTGCGCGACCAACGGCCGCGGCGTGCTGGACGGCCTCAAGGCGATCACCCGCTCGGTCCTCAAGGAGCTGAAGACGCGCAAGGTGATGCCCTCCGGGGAGAAGCCCGCGGCGGCGCCCACGTTCGGGACCACCGCGGACGGCTAGTCGTACCTCGCCGATCAGCTCGACGCCCAGCTCTCTCAGGCTGCGGAGACCTCGAAGCGCCCGCCCTCCCCGCTTCCGGTCGCGCACGAGCCGCCCCCGATGGGCGCCCTGACGTCGCTCGCGCCGGCGACGTTCACTGACTACGCGAGGGTCGCTGACGCCGCGTTCATCGCGTCCGATGCGCCGGCGTGCGTGCGGGCGTGCATCGAATGCGTGCGCATCGCGCTGTCACAGGCGGGCGGTCAGAGCGTGGAGTCACAGGCGTTTCTCCTCGGCGTGCACGGGCCGGATCTGTTGAAGCTGCAGGCGCTGCCGGAGAAGCCGGACCTCAAGCTGGAGGATGCCGCGTTCGCGATGTACGTCGCGATGCAGGGCTTCGTGAGGCTGCGCGCGTCTCGAGGGTGACTACATGCCCCGGTCGGGCAGCGTGAGCGCGCCCATCCGTCGCAGCTTCGCGAGCGCCTTCAAGGTCTCCAACTCCCGCGCCTGACTCGCGAGCACGATCGTCGCCACGTCCCAGGTCCCGTTCACCAGGGATGAGACGTAGCGCTCCTCGGGGCGAAGGTGCGAGAGCTCGGCGGAGGTGGCGGTGAGCTGAGGGACGTCGATGGGCGGCATCTCGCCGTAGAGCGAGGCGGTGTGCTCGTGCTCGACCATGCGAGCGAACTCCTGGACGCGGCGGTCAGCGGGATCGCTCGCGAGCAGTGACGCGAAGACCATCCCGGCGGCGTCGAACTGGCGCTCGCGGACGAGAACCGCGCCCTTCTCCAGCATGTCGGAGATCGGATCGCGCTCCAGCGTCGGCGCGCCCTCCACGCTCACCCGAGCCGCCCGGAGCAGATCGTAAACGCGCCGGTTCGCCGCGGACCGCGACAGCCCCATCGCCAGCCGCAGCCGCCCGAGCGTGATCCCGTCCCGGCACATCCTCAAGATGACCCGCTGAATGAGCGGCAGGTCCGCGGTGGGACGCGCCAACGCCTTCACCGTCATCGATTCATTCGGCAGCGCGCGGTCCACCTCGGACTGCTCGTCCACCCAGCGCAGCGCCTCGAACACGAGCTCTCGGACCGAGACGTCCACCTGAACCCACTCTTCGTCGGACCGGTCCGAGTCCTCGGTCCAATGAAAGCGCCCCTGCTGCGCCATGGTGAGGTCAGCGACGATCCCGTGCAGCTCCTCGTTCGCCAGAAAGCGCGGGAGCAGCGGATCGATGCCGCGTTTCTTGAACGGCTCAGCGGTATCCGACGACGCGAGCATTTCGCGAAAGCCCGCGAGCACGAGCTCACCCTGCGCAAGCTCCGAGAGCGAGAGCATGCGCGCGATGCGCTCGTGGAGACCTTTCGCGGACGTCGCCAGCACCTGTCCGGAGAGGACGAAGAGCTTGCGCTCGCCCGCGTCCCACGAGACCTGAAGGGTGCCGGTCTTTCGCGAGCTGTCCACCCATTGCAGCAGGTCCGGGACCGGGAAGCTGAAGA
>JBJMQN010000665.1:0-6026 GCA_045802665.1 Myxococcaceae bacterium
ACACTATTAACCTACACTAAGATCATCCGAACACGTGTTTAAACAGACTGTGTATTGCGCGCCGGTAGTCGCGTAGTCGAGGAGGCCGAAGCCTCCGTCGGGCATCGCAATCGACTCGCCGCCGTAGGAGTAGGCATGCGGCAGAACCGGACCGGCGATGAGACCGCCGTCGGATGCCCGGTGCCACATCTCGAGATGGGGCTGACCCGTGAACGATGCGAACACGTACAGCACGTCACCGGCAGGGCCGATCGCGATGGAACGGGGAGACCAGAAGTTGCCGGCATCGTTGAATCCCACGTCGCGCCTGAACACGCCTCCGTCCGACTCGCGCTCGGGAGCGCCGTCGCGGCCGTAGTGGATCGTGTAGCCAATCGCTCCCGACACCCGGAGCACCCGGAATCCGTCGGGATCGACGGCGAGAATCGGAGGAGGGCTCGTCCAGCCTGCATCGCGGGCCGCCGCTTCGCTCGAGGTCAGGTTCCCTGCTCGGTCGAGGAGGACAGTGGTGCTCTCGTCGGACCCGACACCAAGAAATCCGCCATCGGTGCGCAGCAACCGCGGCCCGTACCAGCGTTGCAGATAGTTAAAGTCGGGAACGTTGAAGAGAAGGTGAGGACTGCCGACGTCGATCCTTCCGTCGCAGTCGTTGTCGAGGCCGTCGCAGAGCACGTCCTCGCTCGAATAGTTCGGGCCGTACGAGAGCGCTGTGCAGACGGGCTCGGGAGCGCCGGAAACACACTTCCGGACTGCGCCCGCACACACTCCGAGCGTCAGTTCGCAGGGAAGGGTGACCCCGCATCCGGCTCCGCCATCTGCTGGCAGGCCTGCATCGACCGTCACCCCGGAGTCATCTGGCGGCAGGCCTGCATCGAACGTCGTCCCGGAGTCCACCTCGGCGGAACCGTCCGGCGCGCCAGAGACTGACGGCGGGCTCGAACAACGGCAAAAGCCCGTGAGCAGGATCCCGACGAAGAGAGAGCGCGCGCGGAGACTCAAAGCCGGAAAACATTACCACCGGGCAAAGACTCAAGTCCGCGACACGCAAGCTTTCGTCGAGCACAGCACAAGAGCTCCTGTTTCCTACGGCGTCCCGTAACCCAGCACCGTGCCGGTCGTGCGGTGCTTGCGGAAAACGCCCTGGCCGGGACCGTTCGGATTCGAGGTCCCTGACAGCGCGGTGTTCCACACAGCTCGCGGCGATCGCCCTCCGAATCGCGGGCGGAGATATGACGCGCAGCTCATGTCGCTCGAACACGTTGACGTTCTGATCGTCGGTGCCGGTCTGTCGGGCATCGGGGCCGCCTGCCACCTGCGGGAGAAGTGCCCTCGCAAATCGTTCGCGATCTTCGAGTCGCGCGGCGCGATCGGAGGTACGTGGGATCTGTTCCGGTATCCGGGGATCCGGTCGGACTCGGACATGTTCACGCTCGGGTATGGGTTCAAGCCGTGGGAGGAGGCGAAGGCCATCGCGGATGGGCCGTCGATCCTCGAGTACGTCCGGCAGACCGCTCGCGAGCACGGCGTCGACGAGAAGATCCGTTTTCACCACCGCGTCCTGAACGCGGCGTGGTCATCGAAGGAGGCGCGCTGGACGGTGGAGGCGGAGCGGACCGACACGAAGGAACGGGTTCAGCTCACCTGCTCGTTCCTCTTCGGCTGCACCGGCTACTACCGCTACGACGAGGGCTACACGCCGAAGTTCCGCGGCACGGAGCGCTTCCGGGGACAGATCATCCATCCGCAGCACTGGCCCGAGAACCTGGACTACGCAGGCAAGCGCGTCGTGGTGATCGGCAGCGGCGCCACGGCGGTGACGTTGGTCCCCGCGATGGCGGAGAAGGCCGCGCACGTGATGATGCTTCAGCGATCGCCCACGTACATTCTGTCGCTGCCCGCTCGCGATCCCATCGCGGACGCGCTCCGCAGGGTGCTGCCGAAGAAGGCGGCGTACGCAGCGGTGCGGTGGAAGAACATCAACCTCGCGCGGGCCTCGTTCAAGTTGAGCCGAAAGGCGCCGAAGCTCATGCGCCGGCTCATCCGCCGCGGCGTGAAGCGGCTGCTCCCGAAAGACTTCGCGGTGGATCGCCACTTCAACCCCACCTACGACCCGTGGGATCAGCGGCTGTGCCTCGTGCCAGACGGCGATCTCTTCCGAGCGATCCGCCACGGCAAGGCGTCCGTCGCCACCGACGGCATCGAGACGTTCACCGAGAAGGGCCTGAAGCTCAGCTCGGGCGAGGAGCTCGAGGCGGACATCATCGTCACCGCGACCGGACTCAACCTGCTCGTCTTCGGCGGGATGTCAGTGACCGTCGACGGGCGGGCGATCGATGTTCCGAAGTCTGTCTCGTACAAGGGGATGATGCTGGGCGGCGTGCCGAACATGGCGTTCGCGCTGGGCTACACGAATGCGTCGTGGACCCTGAAGTGCGATCTCGTCGCCGAGTACGTCTGCCGGCTGCTCAATCACATGGACGCGCACGGCCACCGCGTCTGCACTCCGCGCGTTCCGGACGGCGCGCTACCGACGGAGCCGCTCATCGATCTCAAGTCAGGCTACGTGCTGCGTTCGATCGATCAGCTGCCGAGACAGGGCCCACGCACGCCGTGGCGGCTCAATCAGGATTATCCGATGGACCTGGAGCTGCTCCGCCATGGCCAGCTCGAAGATGAGGGCATGACGTTCGCGCGCTGATCAGGCTTCGGTCTTGGTGAACTCGATGCGCTTCACCGTCACCGTGCCGCTGCCGAACAGATCGACGTGACAGCGCAGGAGCAGCCGGCCCACGGGCAGTTCGAAGGCGCCACCTTCATCCGGCTTCAGCAGTCGCTGCACGGCGTCACGCGAGGTGACCTGGGTCAGCGTGACGAGGTTGTCGACGGCTTCATCGACCTGCATCCGCTCGTCCATGGGCAGGAGGTCACGCGCAGCGACGGCGCTCGAGAACCAGAAGGCCCGGCGAGTAGACGGGCTTCGCGCGCGCGTGTCCTCCCAGCTGCTCATGGGGGAGAGGTACTCACTGCCAGTGCGGGATGCCAGCCGGCGATCATTCGTGGGGCTCGTCGCGCAGGTGGTTCGCCACGTGAATGAGCTCCTCGGGAATGAGGGGCGCCCGAGCGACGACGACTCCGTCGAGCATCACCTCCGGCCGCCGCTCGTCCGCGAGGATCAGCACCCGCGGCCGCGATGACGCGTTTAGAGGGCGAATGCGATCGAGAATCGAGGCGGTGGCGATCTCCGCCGCGTTCGCTCCGATCGCTCTGCCCGCCAGCGCCAGTTTCATCAGATCCTCGAGATTCGTCGAAAGAACGCCCAGCGAATCGGCCGCGGTGAGCGTGTTCAACAGCGGCACCGCCTGTTCTCCGAGCTCGTTCACGACGATCAGACCGTGATGCCCTCCTTCGTGACACATGGCGTCCCCCCGATTCGGCCAAGACTGACCTCCGTACCGTGCGGGAGCGTGCAAGCGGATACAAGGTGCGTCTTCGCCGCAAAGGTGCGTGGCCGCTCACACGAGCAACGACCGGCGCATGGATCGATGCGTAAGCGACAGCGCGTTCGCAGCTTGTTCACTGCGGAGCACGCCGATGCCGAATCCAGAAGAGCCCATTCCCCTGTTTGATCCCGAAGGCGACGAGAGCGGTTACGTCGGAAGCCCTGACGAGCAGACGCCCGGTCACACGCCGGGAACCGCCGAGGGCGAAGACGAGGACGCCCCATATCCGCGCCAGCCGAATCCGGATCCCGACAAGACGCCGGGAAAGGCCGAGGGCTGAGCGATCCATTGCGTCGCCGCGGATGATCTGGGCCGGCGGTGAACGCGACCGATCACTTCACCCAGATCGCGCTGTGCGGCTCCGGTGCGGTCACGGACTCCTCTGCCGTGTAGAAGTACGCGGCGACGGCTCTGCGTCCGCGATCTTCGGGACAGGAGAGCGGTGCGGGATGGCCGTGCCAGTACTTGTCCCCGTGAGCCATCACCACGAGGCGATCGAGCATGGGCGCGAGCTTGCGCTCGCACTTCGTCAGCGCGGCATCCCAGAGCTCGAGATCGCCGCCCCAGTCGGGCTGCCAATCGGGGTTCAGGTAGTAGATCGCGGTCACTCGTCTCGTGAGCGCGCGGAAGCGATCTCGGTTGAAGTCCGCGTGCAGCGCGAGGTGCCCGCCGCGAAGCGTGAGGTGCAGGCCAGCGCCGCGGAAGTGCGGATCCGGAATCAGCCCATCGATGCCGGTGAGCTTTTCCAGAAAATCGATGAACGCCATCCCGGAGAACTCCGCGAGCAGGTGGCGGAGACTTCCGTGAACGCCCTCGAACGCGTTGCGCTGCAGCTGGCCGAGCCTGGCGGACTGCTCGTCATGATCTCGGCGCTTCCAGTCTGAAAGCTCCGGGCCCGGGAAGACGGAGGCCAGCGTTCGCGAGAGCGGCTCGCCGAGAAGTCCGTCGATCGCGACGTGCGGGTACGGGCTCGCCGTTCGATACGAATCGCGATGCGCGAGAGCCAACTCGCGAAGTGCTGAGCGAGAGAAGAAGAAGCCGGGCGCGGACAGCGGATCAGCTTGAAGGGTTGCGATGCTCACCGGGCGGACTCTAGCGGACGGGCTCAGCGGACGAAGATGCGAGGTGCGTGCGACGCGCGCCGATCAGACGAAGACGCGAGGTGCGTGCGACGCGCGATCGACGCCCTCTCGTCAGTGGTGCTCCGAAGTGGGCGCCGCACAACTGCCGCGCGTTGTCTCCATTCCGCGATCGCGAAGTCCGCGACACGCAGGCGATCGTGCGGCAGGGAATCCCTCGAGCCAGTTCGGACGTTTCGGAAAACATTCCGTGAGCTGGAACTGAGGCGCGATCGGCACCGGGATCCTCTCGCTGCCAAGGCTGGGACGCTTCGGATTTTTCATTGCGTAGTTCTGTGCACCGAAAACAGCGGCAAAAGGGGGGAAACGCGGTGAAAACGGTACAGAGGAATACGCAATGAACCGCCCCGAGAGATGGCGCGGGTCCCGGAGGCCGATTCGTTGAGGAGCTGCGAGACCGCTCGCGGTGAACTTGCTTCGGCGGAGGCTGTGTCGATCTCGATTGGCCCGCAATCTGCGTCAGATTTGCAGGCCACCGCGCCGCACGCTCCGATACGGCACCCCGTGACGAGCTCGTCCAGCATCACGCCCACGGAGAAAAGATCGGTGCACGCGTCGAGGGGAATTCCCCGCGTTCGCCCATGACCGCTCGCGACAGGCCAAAACCGCGCCACGCCCTGATCCGGTCTGTTCGGGACACGTCTACGCGGCGGGCCAGGGTCAACGCCGACAAATGGCCGAAGCCCAGCCTGATGCCCGCCCGCCCCGCGTTGACCTCTTCACGCCGCACGTCCTGATACGCGGCGAGCACCGCCAGACACGCGCCCATGTTCGTCCGAGGCCCGAGCACCGCGCCGCTTGCTCGTCGCGGGTGCCCTCCGTCCGCGCAGGTCCGCGCCTGACATCCGGTGGCGCTCCTGCAGATTTCTCGAATCAACTCTCCGATGGAGCTCACGCGCTCCGGCGTCGGACAATCCGGAATATTCCGGCGCCACGAAATTGGGCGTCATCTCAGCGCGCCGCCGCAGACTTCACCGGCCGGAACGCGCTCAGCACCGCGGCGGCGAGCGCCATCGCTCCGGCGATCTCCACTCCGTGCTGGAAGCTGTGCGTCAGCTCCGTGGGCTCGTGCACTCCGGCGAGGAACGCTCCCGCCAGCGCGACGCCGCAGACCATGCCGACGTTGCGCGCTGCCGCGAGCAGCCCTGAGGCGACCCCGCGGTGCTCACCCGGCGCGGCGGAGAGAATCACTGCGTTGTTCGGCGTCGTGAACAGCCCGACTCCAAGCCCCACGATCATCAAGCCGCCGATGATGAACGGCTTCCCACCCGACGGCGCGACGAACGCGAGCGTGAACATCCCGAGCGCGAACACGATCAGCCCCGCCGTGCTGGGGATTCTCGGCCCCACCTTGTCCGCGAGCCACCCGGCGGCGCCCGTCGTCAGC
>JBJMQN010000666.1:0-2043 GCA_045802665.1 Myxococcaceae bacterium
ACTTCCATTGTGGAAGTTGGCCAGCCGGCGCCGCTACTTCAATGGTTGAAGTTGAGCGCTCGCATCGCCCGACGCATCACTCCCGCGGCCGCAGCATCGCCTTCACTTCCACAATGGAAGTTGGCCTGAGTCCCGCTCGCTTTCGGCGTTCGTACGCGGCGAGGACTTTGGTCACGTAGTACTCGGTCTCACCGTTTCGCGGGACGACGGAGCCCACGTTGCCGGGACCCGCGTTGTACGAGGCGATCGCGAGCCGCAGATCGCGCCTCGCCCGATACTGCTCCGCGAGATACCGAGCGCTCCCGTCGATCGCCGTCTCCGGATCGAACGGATCCTCCACGTTCATCAACTCCGCCGTGCCGGGCATCAGCTGTCCCGGTCCCATCGCGCCGGCCGGCGAAATTCGATGAACGCGCCCCTCCGATTCCACTTCAACGAGTGAAGCCAGGAGCCCGCTCGGCAGGCCGTACTTTTTCTCCGCGCGCTTGATGATCGGATCCAGGTCCGCGTCGCCACTCCACACACAGTGGAAGCGGTGCTTCGCGTACAGCTTCAACGCGTGTGCTTTCTCCGGGACGAAGAACGGAGAGAGCGGGAACACCGCGGAGCCACCGAAGAACGCGATCGAGAGGTTCAGCAGACACAGCGGCGCTGCGGCGATCGCTGCCGCCTTCCACCAGAACTTCCGGTTCAACCGCAGCCGGCGCGCCATGACTCTTCGTACCTGCCACCGCCATGCCGGTCAAAAGCGCCGCGCTTCGAAACGGCCAGCCCGACGATCGCGAGCACCATCCCCGCGCTTCCGCACCCGCCCTTGTGCTGCGGCGCGGGCGTCGTCTGCTCAGGCGGAGCCCACGCCTGAAGCTGATCCCGGATCCACGGTGCGACGAGATCCACGCGGCCATCCCAGCCGTCCTCGTGGCAGTTCGGTCCATCCGAAACGATCCCGATGACCTTCCCGTCTGGCCCCAGCGCCGCGCCGCCCGAGTCGCCGTCGCACGTCTGCTCTCCCGCCGCGCCCGAGTAGAAGATCTCCGCCTCGACCTTCGTGACCGGATAGCTCACCTTTCTCCTCGTCCCGCGCCCACTCCCGGCGGCCTCGTCGCTCACGCCGTAGCCGATGTGAACGACCTGCTCGCCCAGCGTGGGCGCTTCGTCCGAGAGCGGGACGACGGCGACATCCTCCACATTCTTCTCCAGGCGGAGGAGCGCGAAGTCGTACGGCGCGCCTTCCGCCGAGTAGTTCGGATGCGTGAGCTGTTCCGCGATCTGAATGCGCGCGGTCGGATGGGTCACGTCCTCGCCGAGCCTCACCTCTGCAGAGCCCAATGGCGCGAGGCAATGCCCGGCGGTCAGCACCGCGTTCTTCGCCACCAGCACGCCCGAGCAGAGCGTGAAATCTCCCAGCGTGATCGCGACGATCGCGCCGTCATCCGGATCCGGCGCGCCGCCAACGACCGCGCTCGCGGAGGTGCTGAGGAGAAGGACGAGCGGGAGGATCGCGCGGGGCATCTTGACGCCCCATGCTACGTCCATTCAGTGCAGTCCGTCGGCGTCCGCGTCCTGATCCGGCTCGAGCGCCGGCCGGTAATACCTCCGCAGCCACCGCGACAGCCCATCCAGGCCCGGAAAAAGCACGCGTTCGGTGACGTTCGCCTGGTCCAGCTTGTCGCGGATCTCCGCCTTCAGCTCCGCCGGAATGACGAGCCTGCGCACACCGCGCTTCTGCTCGGTCAGAAACTCGTCCAGCGCGACCTTGGGGCTGTTGGTGAGCGAGAACAGGGCGAACTGATTCACGATCCGTTCGTCCAGCGAGGGCGGTTCGAAGAACAGCACGAAGGGCTTTCGCGACAGCGCGTCCAGCTCGCCGAGATCCTTCGCGGCCTCTTCCAGCATCTCCGCCGTGAACACGTCCGCGCTCTCCTGCCGGAGCGCCTTCTTCAGTGACGAGGGAAGCAGCTCGTTGGTGCTCCGGTAGTCGACGCCCCAGACGACGCCGTCCTGGTCGTACAGCTCCGGATCCTCGGTGACGAAGTGCAGCGC
>JBJMQN010000667.1:0-4056 GCA_045802665.1 Myxococcaceae bacterium
CCGTAGATGCGGACGATCTCCTCGACCGCGTCCTTGAACCGAGCGGGCATCGACTCGGTGATCGTCACCGCGCCCGCCGCCGTCGCGCCGCGCAGCTCGAACTCGAGGCGCCAGCGTTCGTCCGAATCGTTCGCGACGCAGAACAGCTCCAGCGTGCCGATCTCGGTGAGCGTCGCGCTCAGGTGCACCGGAACTTCGCCGGTCTTCCCCGTGCCGCTCTTGAGGACGGTGTGAATTGGCGGGAGCGGACGGAACTGCTCGGTGGAGACGTCGATCAGATCGCCCGGCTTGTCGATGCGGTCCGAGCTCGACGAGAACAGCGGGAACTGCACCGGTCTGCCCAACGTGAGCGTGAAGGGACGCGTGCCGAGATCCACGGAGGCGCCCTCGTCGAAGCCGCGCGGGATGAGACATACCGCTTGGGTGCGGCCCTCTTCGGTGCGGATGCCGACGTAGAACGCTCGAGCCGCGCCGCCGCCGATCTTGAGGCCGAAGCCCTTGCGTACGAGGCCGTAGAACGCTGCGCCTCTCGCCACTGCCAGCTCCAGCGAGCTGTGTTGCAGCAGCTTGATCTTCGGCTGATCCGGCCAGAGTGATGACACCGCGTCGACGAGCCGCGCGGAGATCTGCGGTGAGTTGAAGACGCCGCCGTTGAGGAGAATCGCGTCGGGGCGGGGGAGTGGGGTGGGGCCAGAAGCCGGATGAGATTTGCCAGGCGCTCCCGATGAGGCCGCGGCCGCTCCCGACGCAGAGCCCGGGGTCCGCGCACTCGCTTCGCTTCCCCCAATCGCCGTCCAACCCGCCGCAGCGTGCTCTCTCAGAAACGCGACGAGGTGCCGCGTCACCGCCGGATCCTGCGCGTACGGCAGTCCGAGCTCCTGAATACCAATCCGAGAAGACTTCCTCGGTCCTTCGTCCGCTCGCGCAGAAGGGAAGAACCCTTCGAGCAACAGCCGCTGCGTCTCCTCCCGCGAGAGTTCCGCGGAGAGTGATCCTCCGAGCAGCCGGCTCCCTTCATTCACGAGCGACACGCCGTACTTCTCCGGCGGCGCGTTCGACAGCAGCGCTTCCTTCGCCGATCGCGACGCCTGAAGAAGCTGCGTCCATTGCGTCGCGGACAACCTCTTTCCGCTCGCACTCAGCTTCTCCTCAGCGAGCTTCGCGAGCGCGGCGTCCATGTTGTCGCCGCCGAGCATCAGGTGCTCGCCCACCGCGAGCCGCCGCATCACCGGGCCTTCAGGTGAAACCCCGACGTGCACGAGCGTGAAGTCCGTCGTGCCGCCGCCCACATCCACCACCAGCACCAGCCGCACACCCTCCAGCGACTTCGAAAGCTCCGCGCGGTGCCGAGCCGTGAAGTCGTAGAACGCCGCCTGCGGCTCCTCGAGCAGCGTGAACTTCTCGATGCCCGCCTTCCGAATCGCGCTCACCGTCAACGCACGCGCCGCTTCATCGAACGATGCAGGAACAGTGACCACGACCTCCTGCGCGCTCAGCGGTTGGGACGGATGCGCGGCATCCCACGCCTTTGCCATGTGTGAGAGCAGCTGTGCCGATGCCTCCACCGGCGAAACCTTCGGCACATCCGCCGGCGCGCCCCACGGGAGAATCGGCGCGGAGCGATCCACGCCCGGATGACACAGCCAGCTCTTCGCGGACGACACCAACCGCCCCGGCACCCGAGCGCCCTGCCACCGCGCGAACTCGCCCACGACTTTGCGATCGACGTCCGCGCTCCACGGCAATCGAAGCGCGCTCTCCGGGAGCTCGACTTCCGACGGCAGATAGAGGAACGACGGCAGCAGCGGCTTCGATCCAATTTCTCCCGCGGCCACGAGCTGTGGGATCGGAAAGTCGACGACCTGCGCGTCCTTCCCCTTCTGCGCGTCGACGGAGGCGACGGCGCAGTGGGTGGTCCCGAGATCGATGCCGACGACGTACGAGGCCAAGCTACTCCTTCATCCGGACGTTGAGCTCCAGCTTCCAGCGTCCTTTGCCGCTGCGCTCGAGACAGCGGAGCTCGAGCTGCCCGAGCTCCGTCACCGCCGCCTGCAGATTCACCGGAACGAGCTGTCCTTCCTTGCCGCGCTCGGCGGGGAGGTTCGCCTCCACGTGCGAGAGCTCATCGAGCTCGCTCACATCCTCTACCCACGTGCCCACGCGATCTTCACGGCGCACAGACGACGCGAAGAACCGAAACTGCGTCGGATGTCCCACGAGCAGCCCGAACTGCTCGGGCGGCACATCCGCCTGCGTGCCTTCTTCCATCCCGAACGGCGCGACGCACAGCGCCTTCACCGGAGGATCCATCCCGGGTACCGCCGGCGCCGCGCTCTCCACGCCCACGTAGTACGCGCGAGCGGTCCCGCCGCGAATCCGGATCCCATGTCCCTGCCGGACCCAGCCGTAGTACGCCGCGCCCCGAGCGACGGCGAGATCCAGATCCGCGCCCTCCAGCTCCTTCGCGGGCTGCCCGCCATCGGCTGACAGCCAGCTGTTCACGACCTCCATCACGCGCGCTCGCAGCGCTTTCGCTTTGAAAACGCCGCCGTTGAAGAGCACCGCGCTCGGGTGAATCAACGCGCGACCCTTCGGCAGCGACACGGGAAGATCCGCCGCGGCTTCGAGCGCCTTGCCATGACGAACGAGGAAGCTCGACAGGTGCTTCGTCACCGCCGGATCCTGCGCGTACGGGAGCGCCATCTGCGCAAGGCCCGTGCGCCGCGCCATCCGAGGTTCGTCCGCGATCGATGACCTCGGGAAGAAGCCGTCCGTCAGAAGCTTCTCCATCTCGCTGCGGAGAAGCTCCGTGCGCAGGGTTCCGCCGAGCAACGAGCTGCCTCGACTCGCGACCGAGAGCGGAACCTTCTCCAGCTTGTCGTCAGTGAAGAGCTGCTCTTTCGCCGCTCGGCTCGCGTACGTGAGCGCGTTGAACTGCCAGGTGTCGAGCTTCTTTCCCTCCGCCTGCAGCTTCTGCGAGAGCGAATGGGCGAGCGCGAGATCCATGTTGTCGCCGCCGAGCAGGATGTGATCTCCCACCGCGAGCCGCACGAGCTGAACGTCGCCGTCCTTCTCCGTCACCGCGATCAGCGAGAAGTCGGACGTGCCGCCGCCCACGTCCACCACGAGGATGATCTCGCCGACCTGGACCTTCTTCCGGAACTGCTCGCCGTGCGATTCGATCCACGCGTAGAGCGCCGCCTGCGGCTCTTCCAGCAACGTCACGTTCGGCAGCCCGGCTGACTTCGCTGCCTCCAGCGTCAGCTCGCGCGCGGCCGCATCGAACGAAGCCGGAACCGTCACGATCACGTCCTGCTCTTCGATCGCGAAGTCCGGCAGCTGCGTGGTCCAGCTGGATTTCAGGTGGCTGAGGATCCGCGCCTCCGCCTGCACCGGCGAGATGGGCTGCACGTCCGGCGGCGCCTGCCACGGCAGGATCGCCGACCTGCGATCGACGGCGGAATGGCTCAGCCAGCTCTTCGCGGACGACACGAGCCGCGTCGGCACCTTCGCGCCGTGCGATCTCGCAAGCTCACCGACGATCGCCGAAGGCTGCTTCTCCCACGGCAGCGCGAGGCTCCCTTTCGGAAACTCGTTCTCGTTCGGCAGATAGACGAACGAAGGGAGCAGCGGCCTTTGCTCGACGGTGCCGGGCGCGGTGAGCTGCGAGATGGGCAGCACGGTCTGCGCAGCGCCTCGGCCCTTCTCCTCGCCCAGCTTGAACCAGGAGAGCGCCGAATGCGTCGTGCCGAGATCGATCCCGACCGCGTAGCGCGCCATCGTCACAGCTCCACTTCAGCGGCGGCGATCACCTTGTGATCAAGCCCCGACGACACCTTCGGCAGCTTCACCTCCGTCGCCACCCAGCCGTGGTGCTTGAGCGTTCCGGAGAACGGAGGGTTGCCAGTGACGTTTCCGGTGAGACGGATCCTGTTCGCGTCGAAGCCCGCCGGAACAGCCACCCGAGCGCCCTCGGAATCCTTCAGCACCGGCTCCAGCGTCAGGTACTGCTTGAGCACCTTTCGGCAGCCCTCGTGAACGACTCGAGCGGCACCG
>JBJMQN010000668.1:0-4760 GCA_045802665.1 Myxococcaceae bacterium
GAATACGTCCAGGCGAAGACCGATCCGGCAGTGGCCGGAAAGCTCCTCTCGTTGGTGAACGAGCATGGCACCGTCACCTCTTTCGACTTCATCCTGAAGGCCGTGGGCGAGGTCGGCGGATACAAGGTCCGCGTCCACCTCGTCGGTTTGACGGATGAGGCCATGACCGTTCCGTCGCGCAAGGTCGTCTTCAAAGACGTGGACGGAATCGTGTTCGTAGCCGACAGCGATCCCGCGCGCGCGAAGGACAACGTCGCCGCGCTGAAGTCGCTGAGGAAGCTTCTGGACGACGAGGGCCAGGACCTGAGCCTGATGCCGTTCGTGCTCCAGCTCGACAACCGTTCGCACCCGAAGGCGATGGCGCCCGACGAGATGAAGAATGCGCTCGGGCTCACCGCAGTGAAAACCGTGGAAGCGGAGTCGAAGAAGGGTGTTGGCGTTTTCGACTCGCTGATGGAGGTACTGAAGCTCGTGCTGCGCGCACTGCGGTCAGGCGCTGACGGGGGCCACTAATCCGCCACACGGTGAAAGGGGCAAACCAAATTGCTGTCGGTCGCGCTTGTATCGTTGGTCGCATCGTCGCTCGCCGCGCCAGAGCAGGGCATTCACCTTCAGGCCGCACGCCGGACTCCGGCGCTCCTCGTGGGTGCGTTAGCGCCCCAGTCCGCGCCGGTCCCACCAGACGCGCTTCCGCCGCCTGTCCCGACGGAGGATCCGCACCTCGGCACCGTCGTGGGCAAGGAGATGCTGGTGGGCGGGCTCACGCTGTTCGGTTCGGACCTGGTCGCTGTGGGCCTGACCGCGCTCTCGCTGCTGCCTTCCTTGATCCTTCCCGTCGGCGCGCTCGGGATCGTCTTTGGAGCGGGCCTCCTCCTGTTCCACGCGCTCGTCTTGTCGCCGCTCTACTGCGCGCTCGCGGTGAAGGCGATGGCGGATGAGCCCACGCGCAATGGGTTTCTCGGCGCGGTGCTCGGCGCGTATGGCGCGTCGCTGGTCGCGGGTGTCCTGAACCTCGTCGTGCTGCTCGGCCTCTCTGCGATCGTGGGGCCAGGAAACAGCATCTTCGTGCCCGTGGGGCCCGCTCTGATCGAGGACATCGTGCTGTTCGTCGTCGGCGGGGGAATGCGCTACGTCGGCATGCCCGCCGCCGCGTCGTGGGCCATGCACTTGGGTTCGAGGAAAAGCGGACCGACGGTCGCTTCTCACACCCCGCCGCGGTGGATTCCGATGGCGACCAGGGACGGACGCGAAGCCCTCGCGATGTTCGCCTGGTGAGAACCCGCCCGATCTGCCTGCCGCTTATCCGAACACGACCATCGTTTGTCTGCTGAGCGCCACGGGTTCGCCGCCCGGCCCCCAGAGCATCACGGACTGGTTCGTGTAGCCGCCGCTCGCCGCGGTCAGCTCCGCGTCGACGCGCCACCCGAGCAGGGGGAGATCGTCGAAGCGCTCCCGCAGAAACTCGAGCATCCACGTGAGCGTGCTTCCTGGCGCTACCGACTCGAGGTGGCTGAGCCCGAGCGGCGGGATGAAATCGGCGATCGCGACGACGTGACCTTCGGTCGCCATCCCTTCATCCTTAAGCCCCACGCGGACGACGCTCCTTATGCTGCGTGAGCCGGTGAACGGCGCGCTCCCCTGAAGCCACCGCACCGCGAAGTGCTGCGTGAACTCCGGTGTCACGCCTTCGATGAACGGCAGGTCGAACGGTTCGATCTCCTCGACGGGCTGCTGCACCGGTGTGACCGATACGACCGAGTCTCGCGCGACGCCAAAGACTCCGACGACGAGCGCGAGCGTGTTCTCGCCGTCCACGATCCGCGCTTCGACGTGCGACGCGTTCTTGCCGCTGCGCAAGATGCGGGCGCGCACTCGCAGCTCACCCGCGGGCACGGGTGCAACGAACGTCGTCTGCAACGTCCGCAACGGCGCGTTCGGGATCTTCGTGCGCATCGCCGCCAGCACTACCGCGAGCTGCAGACCGCCGAAGACGCTGCGGCCCTGCATCCAGTCCGCGGGCACGGTGGCAACGACGTCGTCGCCTTCGACGCGAACGGTGGAGAGAACTCTGGAGAACGCAGTGGCCATGAGTACGAGACGATCGAGCTTTCAGCCCAGCGCGTTTTTCACGAAGTCGCTCAGCCCCAGACTCCCGACCTGCAGCATCTCGTCGCCGTCTTCGAAGTTGAGCATCGGCTTGAAGAAGTCGTTCAGCTGCGGATCGCGGTGGAAGAACTGTTTGTCCTCGGCGCTCTTCTGAAACGCCGTGCCCTTCCCGCTTCGTCGGAACACGAAGCTGTCGGGATCGAACGTGGCTCCGGGTTGCACGTAGGCCTTCTCCCGGTGATCGCGATCGAACGCGCGCGCGATCTTCCACGTCGTCTCGCCTGGCTGCGATCCGGGAGCGGGGTGCGGCGTCGCTGTGTTGCGGGCGAAGGTGCCGAGGCTCGAGAGCACGCACGCGACGTTGGTGATCCAGAACCTCCGAAATCTCCGGTGAAGCGCGTAGCGGAGCGTGAGCCGTTTGCTGAGCCTGTGCGTGAGGCCTCCCCGGCGATCTTCAGGGTGCACGCAGAGCAACCCGAGGTGGAGCACTTCGCCAACCCCTTCGATCTCGAGCAGCACGGCGGAGCAGAAGGCCGCCATTTTGCCGTCTGCTCTTCGCGCGATGACGAGGGCCTTGTCGTCGAGCGCATCCTTCTTTTTCGCGAAGACCTGGTAGTCGGGGAGGGGATGGAGGCAGAGCGCACCGAGCTCGCACAGCTCTGACTGGAGGCGCTCTTTGCGTTCGTCGGAGAGCTGCTTTCCCGGGCGGAGGTACCACTCGAAGCGATAGCGGCTCACGTCGGCACCTCCAGGTTCGACTGGATCCAGCTTCGCGCGGTTTCGCGGAGTTGATCCGGATCGCGGTCGCTCAGCGGATCCCCGAACGCCACTCGAACCGCGACCTTCTTTCTCGAGAACGTGTTCACGAAGTGCGGCACGAAGGTCGAGTCCGCGTCCGCCGCGGTCCAGGCATCGGTCGCGCGTTCGTACTCGACAGCCACCGGCACGATCGGAAGTCTCCTCTGCGCCGCGAAGCGGAACACGCCTTTCTGAAACTCTCCGACTCCCGGTGCCGCGGTGGATGTCCCTTCGGGGAACACGGTCACGCTCTCGCCCCGCGCCAGCCGATCCCCGATCGCCTTCATCGCGGTCGCTCCGCTGTGGCGACTACCGCGTTCGACGAACACGGTTCCCACCCGTTCAGCAGCTGAGCCGAGCAGCGGCCACGACTTGATCTCCTGCTTCGCGAGGAACGTGGTCTCGCTGCACGACGCGAGCACCATGATGTCGATGTACGAGCGGTGATTCGCCACGTGCAGCATTCCCGGGGGCGGCGGGTTTCCGACGATTCGCAGGTCCACGCCGCAGCGGCGGATCAGCTCCTTCGCCCAGGCCTGCGCGAGCTGGGGCTTGCGCGCGGATTTGAAGGCCAGCGTCGTCGAATGCAAAGCCGTGGTCTGCACGAACGCGAGAAGCCTCAGCGCTCCCCTGGCGGACTCAAGCAGCTGCACCGACGCTCCCCATCGCGCGGTTCATCGCTGCTTCGAGAAGCTGCAACCCCTTGGTCACTTCCGCTTCGGTCACGATGAGCGGCGGCAGAAAACGAAGCGCCGCTCCGCCGCGCCCTCCGAGCTCAATCAGCAGCCCCGCTTCAAACGCCGCGCTGCGAATGGCCGACGCGAGCTCCGGCCAACCCGTCCCGTCTGAGGGGTGAACGACGTCGACGGCAACCATCAGCCCGAGGCCTCGCGGTCGCCGAAGAAAAGCGCCCGACAGCTGCGTGAGGCCATTGAGCAGCTGGGCACCTCGTTCGCGCGCGTTGTGAAGCACGTCCTCCTCGCGCATCACCTGGATCGCCTTCGCACCCGCGGCAAACGCGAGGTGATGTCCGCGGAAGGTGCCGATGTGACTTCCGGGCTCCCAGACGTCGAGGTCCGGCCGGTACGCCATCGCAGCGACGGGAAGGCCGATGCCGCCCAGCGCCTTGCTGCTCAGCACGACGTCCGGAGCGATGTCGAAGTGCTCGAAGGCCCACCACTTTCCAGTCCGGCCGAGCCCGGATTGAATCTCATCGGCCACCAGAGGCGCCTTCGCGCGGGAGCACGCTTGCCGCACGCGCTGAACGAAGTCGGTGGGCGGAATGATGGTCCCACCTTCTCCCTGCACGAGCTCCATCAACACCGCGGCGGGCGCGGCGACTCCGGAGTGATCGTCCTCGAAGATCGTCTCGAACATCGCCGCGCAGGCGGTGCCGCAGCTCGCTCGCGGCAGCTTCGCCGGGCAGTGGGCGCAGTTCGCGTATGCGGCGAAGTGCACCTCCGGCATGAGGGAAGGGAAGCGCGACCGCAGCTCCACGTTCGACGTCGCCGCGAGCGCCCCCGCTGTCGTGCCGTGGTAGCTGCCGCGAAACGCGATCACGCCGCTTCGGCCCGTCGCGCGTTTGCACAGCTTGATCGCCGCTTCCACGGCGTCCGTGCCGGTGGGCGCGCAGAGATGAACGCGGTAGTCGCGCATCGATTCGGGCATCGTTCCGAGCAGCTCGGTGACGAACGCGTCGCGCGTCTCCGACGGAAAATCCAGACCGTGCGTGAAGACTTCCAGCTGCGCGCGCACGGCCTCCACGACCGCGGGATGTCCGTGCCCCAGCGCGAGCGCCCCCGCGCCCGCGAAGAAATCCAGATACCGCCGCCCGTCCACGTCCCACACGTCGCAGC
>JBJMQN010000669.1:0-11859 GCA_045802665.1 Myxococcaceae bacterium
CTCCTTCACCGTCACGTCGAGCTCCGCGTACGGCTCGTCCGGCCAGTTCGCGATGCTGGGCTCGGAGGCGTTCGTCGGCGATCAGCAGGGACCGGGACCTCGCGCGTTCGATCTGAGCGGCAGCTCGGGGATGGATGAGTCCGGTCTGTTCCGCACGTCCGGCAACGTCTACCCCCGAGCGGAGCTGCTCTACGGCCCCTACCTCCTCAGCGCGGGGCGCACCGCCGAGCTCCGCGTGTTCGAGGTCGCCACCCCGACGTCGCCGCACACCATCGCCGCCGCATCTGGCTCGGGCGGACGAATGGAGCTGGGCGCAGGGCTCGCGTACACGAGCTCCGGTACGGTCTTCGACTTCGTGAAGAACGGCACGCCGCGCGCGATGACGTCCGATCCCATCGACACCTGCAGCTATGACGAGGTGCGCTTCGACGATGCGCTGGTCACCGCGAACGGCGGCGCGCTGCAGACCTACGATCTCAAGAAGCAGGTGAACCGGACGACGTCGCAGACCTTCGCGAAGTCCAGCGACCGCGACGTCCTCCCCATGGCCGCTGGCGTCCGGCTCACCGGCGTGGACTCCGTCGGCGGCTATCTCGTCGCAGCGGAGATGCGGCCCACCGGCGTCTGGTTGGAGCTCTTCGATGCCACGAAGCTCCGGGACGACAGCCTCGCCACGAAGCTGACGTCCGCGGAGTCGCGCCTCACCTATCAGGTCGCTTCGATGAGCGGCCCGACCACCCACCTCTCCGCGCACGTGCAGGTCTTCAACGGCATCGCGCTGGTGATGGTGGAGAAGACGGACTCGAGCTCGCCCAGCCTGCCCGCTGCCAACTCGCTCTACGTCGTAGATCTTAGACCCGCGCTGGATGCGGATCCGGCGACGAACCTCGATCCGGTGGACAGCGTGCAGGGCGTCGTCGCGATGCCGGGCGCAACGGACGGCGTCATTCGCGGGAACAAGGCGTACGTCACCTCTCGGTCTCCGGGCGGCGTCAGCACGTGGAACGACGGTCTGTACGTCATCGACATCTCTGCGGCGCAGGACAACCGGCTCACCACCAAGATGGCTTCGGGGTTGGGCTCCATCCTGAGCTCGTTCAATCTCACAGGCGCGTCGTCCGTCGCGGTCTACGGCGACTACGCATTCCTGACGCCGGTGCTGAGCGGCGGGCTGGGCATCCACATCCTGGATCTCAGCGGCCAGAACAGCGGCAAGCTGCAGCCGGTCGCGTACCTGCCGTCTCACCCGGCGGGAGGCGGCTGCACCATCAACGGCGACGGCCTGCGCGATGAACGCAGAACGAGCACCGTCATCGCCGGAAGCCGGATGTACGTGAGCTCGTTCGATCGCCTCGAAGTCATCGAGCTGGAGTGATGAACATGAACCGCAAACTCTTGATCGCCGCTGTTCTGTTCTCTTCTCTCTCGTTCGCGGGCGAGGCCATCCCGAAGCTCGCGCTGGTGGATCTGCGCTCGGCTCCGGACTCCGCGCAGCTGGCTTCCGCGCTCACCGGGATGGTGGGCGTGGAGCTGCAACGGCTCGGCACGTTCGAGGTCACCACCGCCGAACAGGTGCGCACGCTCACCGCGTTCGAACGGCAGAAGGCGCTGCTCGGGACGTCCGAGTCCACCGATGCGCTGTCGAAGCTCGCCGCGTCGCTGCAGGCGCGCTACCTCGTGAGCGGGCAGGTGACGCGGCTCAAGGGCGACAAGGGGGCGGTCACCCTGCAGCTCGATCTGCTCGACGCGGACGCGGGGAAGAACATCTCCGCTGAGAGCGTCACCGCCGCGACGGATGGCGAGCTCGCGCAGAAGGTGGGCCCGCTCGTGTTGAAGCTCTGCGGCAAGGCGCTGTCCGGGATGACCGGCACGTTCTACGCGGATGTTCGCGAGGCGGGCGCGACGGTGAAGATCGACGATGTCGTGCGCGGCACCTCGCCGCTGCCGGGACGGCTGGAGCTTCCGGCGGGGCCGCACCTGCTCTCGGTGGAGCGCGATGGCTTCGTCGCGTTTCAGAAAGAGATCCGCGTGAAGGCCGGCGACCACGTGGAGGAGCAGGTGGCGCTGGTGCCGTCGACGGATTTCGTGGAGCACTACGAGGCGAAAGCGTCTCGGATGCGCGTGGGCGCGTACATCTGCACGGGCGTCCTCGTCGCCGGCATCGCGAGCGCGGGCTACTTCCGCTACCAGGCGAACAACCTCTTCGGCACGCCGGAGAAAGCCGGGACGTTCGCGTTTCATCAGTCGCTCCTGAATCAGGGAGTGGAGACCGACGACACGGGCGATCATCGCGTCGAGGCC
Organism: Myxococcaceae bacterium; assembly: GCA_045802665.1. Classification (GTDB taxonomy): domain Bacteria; phylum Myxococcota; class Myxococcia; order Myxococcales; family Myxococcaceae; genus JBJMQN01. The sequence continues at coordinate 2,302 of JBJMQN010000669.1, forward strand.
CAGAAGCTGAAGACCCAGATCCAGAATCAGCAGACCCTGTCACTCGTCTCCGCCGGAGTCGCCGCGGCTGCGGGCGTGGGCGCGGTGTACCTGTTCCTCGCGGGCGATCCGCCGGGGAAGTACCAGCGCTACCAGGTGATGATGGCGGCGATGCCGATCTCGGGCGGAGGCGTGGGGAGCGTACAGGTCAGCTTCTGATGCGCTTCGAGTCCGCGACGATCGAGTCCCTCACCGCCGAAGAGCTCTCGGTGCCGCTGTGGGATCCGTTCGTGATCGCGACGGGGCGCGTGGACGCGACGAGGTCGGTGCTGATCAAAGTGGGCCTGCGTCGCGGCGCACGGCTCGAGAAGGGGCTCGGCGAGGCGAGCTGCCTTCCGCCGGTGACAAAAGAGGATCAGCCCGACGCGCTGAACGCCGCGCGAGACGCGAAGCTCACCGGCAAATCCTTCGGCGATTGGACGGAATTGCACGCCCTGCTGGATGCGACGCTGGAGAACTTCCCCGTCGCGCGCAGCGGCGTGGAGATGGCGATCCTCGACGCGCTCGCGAGGCTCGAGGACGTTCCGCTCTTCACCCTGCTCTCCGGCGTCACCTCGCCAAAGGTGATCGAGACGGACATCACACTCCCCATCCTCCCGCCCGCGCGCATGGCGGAGCTCGCGGTCGAGTGGTGGAGCAAGGGCTTCCGCTCCTTCAAGGTCAAAGTCGGCCGAGCGCTCTCCGAAGATCTCGCCGCGCTGGAGGCGATTGAGAAAGCAGTGCCCGGCGCGGCGATCCGAGCGGACGCAAACTGCGGCTACAGCGCCGACACCGCGCTCCAGTTTCTGCGCGAGCTCGGGCGGTTTCACCTGAAGCTCGAATGCTTCGAACAGCCCTGCGGCGTCGAGGATCTGCAAGGCCTCGCGCGCGTCGCCGCGGCCACGGACATTCCCGTGATCGCGGACGAGTCGGTGAAGTTCGTCGATCAGCTCGAAGACGTGCTCGCGCAGAGAGCGGCGGACGGTGTGAACCTGAAAGTCGCCAAGAGCGGCGGGCTGCTTCGCGCGTACGACGTGGGCCGCGCGGCGAAGGACGCGGGCATGCTGCTCATGGTCGGCGGGATGGTGGAGACGCGGCTTGGGATGACGGCTGCCACGCACCTCGCGGCGGCTCTGGGCGACGTGGAGTTCCCCGATCTCGACACCGCGTGGCTGCTGAAGACCGATCCGTTCGTGGGCGGGTATCAGGAGGACGGGCCGCGCTACACGCTCGGTCGCTCACCTGGTCTTGGGGTCGATCACCCCGGTCGATGAGGAAGCGCTCCGAGCGGACCGTCCAACAGTCTGCAATCCGCGTCGCCTTCTTACCGAAATCGTCACTCGCGGGTCGTACGGGCTTTCCGTAGAGCGTCTCAGTTCCCGAGACTTCGATACATGCCGGGGAGCGAAGCGTCCGTATTGGTCGTCGAAGATGATCGTTCGTTTCTCTTCGCGTTGACCGCGGCGCTGGAGTCGGAAGGCCTCGACGTCCATTCGGTGGCGGACGGCAAGCTGGCGCTGAAGCTCCTCGAGCACGAAACGATCGACGTCGTCGCCGTGGACGTTCGGCTCGGCGGCAGCTCGGGCGTGGAGGTGCTGCGGGAGGTGAAGCGGCGGCATCCCGACGTCGAAGTGGTGATGATGACCGGCACGGCGGATCTGGAGATCGCGGTCGCCTGCCTGCGCGCGGGCGCCTTCGACTTTCTCACCAAGCCCTTCGAAGCCGTGCAGCTCCACACCTCCGTCCTCCGAGCGGTGGAGCGCCGCCAGCTGCGCGACACCTCGTCGCTCTACGCCGCCTGTGAACGGCTTCAAGAGGGCAAGCCCTCCGACGATCTCGTGCGGCGCATCGTCTCGGTCACGCAACACGCGCTCAACGCGGACGAGGTCTCGCTCTACCTGCGGGAGGGAGAAGAGAAGCTCGAGCTCAAGAATCCGAGCGCGATGGGACGGCTCCCCCGCTTCCGGGACTTCGCCGAACGCGTCGCCTCCGCGGACAAGCCGCTGCTCTCGATCGAAGGGCCGCAGTCGAGCTCGGCGATCGGCGTGCCGCTGCGGACCTCCGAACGACAGCTCGGAGTGATGCTGGTGCACAGGACGCAGCGCAGGGCCGCGTTCCGCGACACGGACCGAGAACGGGTGGGCATCCTCGCGACGCACGCCGCGCTGGCGCTGGAGAACAGCCGGCTGATGCGCGAGGTTGTCGCGACCGAACGGCTCGCGGCGATGGGCGAGCTGGTGGCGGGCGTCTCGCACGAGATCAACAACCCCATCTCCTACGTGCTCTCCAATCTGCAGTACCTGACCGACATGCTCGCGGACGCACCGAAGCTGAGCGAGGAAGAGCTGAGGGCGATGCTCGCCGAGGCGCGGCCGGCAGCGGAGGACGCGCTCGATGGGGCGCAGCGGATCAGCCAGCTGTCGCGGGATGTGATGGGGATGGCTCGGACGGATTCGACGCAGGATCTCGTGGACGTGGAGGTCCCGCTCAAGGCTGCGCTGCGGGTCACCGCGGCGGCGCTACGGAGTTGCAAGCGGGTGGAGCTCGAGCTCGGCACCGGCTTGTTCGTGCGCGCAAGCAGCGGCCGGCTCGCGCAGGTGTTCACGAACCTGCTCGTCAACGCCGCGCACGCGGTGGAGTCCGTGGACGCCGAGCGAAGGATCGTCCGCGTCGAAGCCTCCCGGGTTGACGATCACGTCGTCGTCTCGGTCGCGGATTACGGGCCGGGGATTCCGCGCGCGGTGCTCTCGAGGATCTTCGAGCCGTTCTTCACGACGAAGCCCGCGGGAAAAGGCACGGGACTGGGATTGCCGCTCAGCCGCGACATCGTGACGAGCCTCGGCGGCGAGATCCGCGTGAAGAGCACCGAGGGGTCCGGCACCGAGATGCAGGTCGTGCTGCCGTGCGCGCAGATTGCCGAGCAGACCGGCTGAGCGTTCGGCCGCGGTTGCGGATCCTGTCGCCGAGCGCCGGCATCAAGCGTATCTGTAGGGCATGAGCGCGCTGGACGCGGCGGTGATCGGCAGCGGCCCCAATGGCCTCGCCGCGGCGATCGTCCTCGCGAAGGCGGGGCTCAAAGTCCGCGTTCACGAAGCGCAAGCCACGGTGGGCGGAGGCATGCGCAGCGAAGAGCTCACCCTGCCCGGCTTCGTTCACGACGTCTGCTCGGCGATCCATCCGCTGGGCGCCGGGTCGCCGTTCTTCAACGCGCTGCCGCTGGGCGAGCACGGGCTCGAATGGATTCACCCTGAAGTCGCCGTGGCGCATCCGCTGGACGACGGCAGCGCGGGCGTGCTGCTGCGATCCATGGACGAGACCGTCCGGGCGCTGGAGGTGGACGGCGAGAGTTATCGCCAGCTCATCGCGCCGCTCTCTGATCGCTTCACGGACCTGCTCGAAGATTTGCTGCGTCCGGTGCCGCGAATGCCCCGCCATCCGCTGCTCTTCGCGCGCTTCGGCCTCCACGCGGCGATGTCGTCGGCGATGCTCGCGCGCGGCTTCGACCGGCCTCGCACCAGAGCGCTGATCGCAGGCCTCGCTGCCCACGCCATCCTGCCGCTGACGGCCCCGTTCACCGCGACGTTCGCGTTGATGTTCGGAGCGGCGACGCATGCTTCAGGATGGCCGCTCGCGAAGGGCGGATCGCAGAGCATCGCGAACGCGTTGAGCTCGGTGCTGCGTTCGCACTCGGGCGAGCTCGTCGTGGGGGCCCGTGTCGATGCGCTGGAGCAACCAGGTCACGCGAAGGCGTATCTCTTCGACACCTCGCCCGCGACGCTGGATCGGATCGCAGGCGCGAAGCTGCCCACCCGCTACCGCGCACGCCTTCAGAAGTTCCGGCACGGCCCCGGCATCTTCAAGATCGACTACGCGCTCTCAGCGCCGGTGCCGTGGAGCGCCGAGGCGTGCCGCCGAGCAGGAACCGTCCACGTCGGTGGAACGTTCGAAGAGATCGCCGAAGCAGAGGCGCAGGTCGCGCGTGGAGAACATCCGAAGCGTCCGTTCGTGCTCGTCACTCAGCAGAGCCTGTTCGATCCGACGAGAGCGCCGCCGGGAAAGCACACGCTCTGGGCGTATTGCCACGTCCCGAATGGGTCCACCGTCGACATGACCGCGCAGCTGGAGGCGCAGCTCGAACGCTTCGCGCCGGGATTCAAGGACGTCGTCCTCGCGCGAGCCGTCTCCACGACACGCGACATCGAAGCGCACAACGAGAACTACCGAGGCGGCGACATCGGCGGCGGAGGGAACGACGGGACGCAACTGTTCGCAAGACCTGTCATCGCCGTGGATCCATACGCGACGCCGACGCGTGAGCTGTACCTGTGCTCCGCGTCCACGCCACCCGGAGCCGGCGTACATGGAATGTGCGGAGTGAACGCCGCGCTCAGCGCGCTGAAGCGAAGCTTCGGAATGAAGGCGCCGGCGCTCTGAGCCGCGGCCCGCCTAACGCTCAACTCTCCTCCACCTCACGCAGCGTGATCGGCGGCAGATACTCCCGCAACCGCTTCCTCACCCACCACGCGCCGGTCTCGCGCCGCTCCTTCCACGTCGTGTACCGATACTCGTAGAGCACAGCGCGCACCGCATGCGGCGGCTTGTCCGGGAACGGGTTCTTCTTGATGAGCTTCAACGTCGAGCGATCGTTCTGGAGCAGCTTCACGACGAACGGCAGGAACCAGTTGTAGGCATACGCAGGCGAGAGCGCGGCGAACCACATCAGCCAATCCAGCCGCAGATGGTACGGCGCGAACTGCGGCGGACGTCGCTTCGGATCCGTCGGCTTGGCTTTGAACTCGTACTCGCGCCACTCGCTGTGCTCGGTGACCTCGTCGTCCGTGGTCCCTTCGACGACGACCTCTTTCCGCTGCCGGGTCACGCTGCCGAACGCGCCGTAGGTGTTCACGAGGTGCAGTGGCTCGAAGCTGGTGTTCATGATCTGCCCGCTCGAGAGCAGATTTCGCGCTGGCTTGTACGAGAGCGCCAGCACCACCGCCGTGACGAGGAGCGCGAGGACGTCGTGCACCGGGTTCGCCGTCACGGCCGTGGGATGGATCGGCAGCACATGCTGGAACGCTGCGTCGCTGATCGCGGAGACGCCGAGCAGCATCGTCACCGCATTCAGCCACGCGTAGTTGCCGCTCACCACGAGCCACGCCTGCGTGACGATCATCACCAGTCCCGCGACTGAAGCGATGGGCTGCGGAAGGAAGAGCGCCACCGGCGCGACGAGCTGCGCGAAGTGGCTGCCGATCACCTCGATGCGATGCAGCGGCTTGGGCAGGCGCTGGAAGTACCAGGACAGCGGGTTCGGCATCGGCTGCGTTTCGTGGTGGTAGTAGAGGCAGGTGAAGTCCCGCCAACACGAATCGCCGCGCATCTTGATGAGGCCAGCGCCGAACTCGACGCGGAAGAGCATCCACCGGAACAGCCAGATGAGCGTCACGGGCACCGGCGTGTGAGCGGGACCGAGGAACGCCGCGAGGAATCCCGCTTCGAGCAGCAGCGTCTCCCAACCGAACGAATAGAACGTCTGCCCCACGTTCACGATGGAGAGGTACAGGGCCCAGAGCAGCAGCCACAGGCCGACCGTGACGCCCAGCGGAAGATGATCGGGAACTCCGAGCACGATGGACAGCGCGATCGCCATTCCCATCAGCGCCACGCCGACGAGCATCCGATCCGAGTAGCGCCAGAAGAAGATGCTCGGCGAATCCCGAAAGCGACGGCGCTCCACGAACTCCGGAACCGGCAACAGACCGTGCTCACCGAGGAGCGGACGAAACTGTCCCAGCGCCACCGCGAACGCGCTCAGATAAATCACACCCAGCCCGCGCTGCAGCAGCAGCCGAGCGATCCAGTAATCGGGGGCATGAAGCCAGTCCGGCATCGCTCCTGTCACGTTCGGGTCGCTCCGCCCTCGCGCCAAGCAGAGCGCCGCCAGCCGTTCGCGTCGCCGCTCCGTGAGCAGGCGAACAACCGATCAGGAGACGCTGTCCGGGTCTTTCCCGGCGTAAGTCGACGATGGCGCGAAGTCCGGGAGGGTGAAGAGCTCCGGAGCCTGTGCAACGCCCCGAAGCGGGTGAACTCCCAGCGAAATCCGGGGCTGCACATGCTGCGCGACGTTGGCGGCGAGCACGAGCGGCGTCCCGAGCGCCTTGCACAGCGACTCCATTCGCGAGGTCTCGTTCACGGCAGCGCCGATCACCGTGAAGTCGAGGCGGTCCTGCGCGCCGATGTTTCCGAAGTTCACCTCGCCCAGGTTCACCGCCACGCCGATGCGGAGGTTGAACTTCTTCGCGATCTCATCTTCGGCGAAGTCCTTCAGTGCCGCGCTCGCGGCCTCGACCGCATTGCGGCACGCGGCCGCGGGATCGTCGGTGACGGGGAACACCGCGAGCATCGCGTCGCCGATGAACTTGAGGATCTCCCCACCGCGCGCCGTGACCGGACGGGCGACACATTCGAAATAGCGATCCAGCACCGGCACCACCTGCTGCACCGGCGTGTGATCCACCAGAGACGTGAAGCCGCGCAGATCGCACATCCAGATCGCCGCCCGGATGAGCTGACCGGTGCCGCGCCGAAACTCGCCCGCCATCACCCGGTCCGCGGCCTTGTCCCCCAGATACAGCTCGAGCAGCGTGGACGTCGCGAACAGCGCGGACTCCAGCTCCAATCGAAGCGCGAGCAGTGGCACGAGCCGCTGCAGCCGCAGCACCTGCTCGTCGGTGAAGCCGCCTTTGGCGTCCGTCGCGAACGAGATGAAGGATCTGCGCCCATCACCGAAGACGAGCGAGAGGATGACGTAGTCCGTCCCTCCCTGCGCCTTGAGGTCAGCGACGTGCTTGAACGCGAGCTGCTCCACCGGAACGTCCAGCCGGCAGTGCACGACGTCCGCGCCCTTGTGGATCCGCTCGACGGGGCTGCCGACGTATTGGCTCGAGGCCATGATGTCGACCGTCGCCTTCTCCGCGGTGACGGGCTTTCCGCGCTGCCACTGGATCGCTCGCGCGTAAACGTTCGGGTGCATCGCTAGCGCCGCCGCTCGTAGCCGCCAGATCGGAAAGCCCGCGTCGACCAACTGCAGCGCGAAGCCTTCGACGAGCTTCTCCACACCGGAGGTCGAGCGGCGCTCCATCAGCAGCCAACGTTCGAGGGGGTCGCGCTCCAGGGCCATGCCGCTCGCATGCTACGCCACGGCTGCGGCGCCCGCTCCCCTGCTCTGCATGCGGTGAGACGGCCGCGACGTGCCTCCCAGGTAACGAGGCATCACCCTGAAGTGGACCCCCATGGCGAAGCGACCACCACCGCCCCGCGCCGCTCCGCGGTCCACCTCTCCGAAAGACGCCCAGCTCGACAGCAAGGACAGCCGTTCGGTCGTGGTGAGAGGCGCGCGACAGCACAACCTCAAAGACGTGGACCTCGTGATTCCGCGCGACGCGCTGGTGGTCTTCACCGGCGTCTCAGGCTCAGGAAAATCGTCGCTCGCGTTCGGCACGTTGTACGCGGAGGCGCAGCGCCGCTACTTCGAATCCGTCGCGCCGTACGCGCGGCGTCTCATCGATCAGGTCGGCGTTCCTGAGGTGGACTCGATCGAAGGGCTTCCACCCGCCGTCGCGCTTCAGCAGCAGCGAGGCGCACCGACGTCGCGCTCGTCGGTCGGAAGCGTGACCACGCTCTCGAACTCACTGCGCCTGCTCTATTCGCGAGCCGGTGAGTATCCACCCGGACAGGGGCACCTCGAAGCCGAGGCGTTCTCACCCAACACGCCTGCTGGCGCCTGCGAGCGCTGCCACGGCTTAGGGCGCGTGTACGAGGTGACGGAGCAGTCGCTGGTCCCAGATGACTCACTCACGATCCGCGAACGCGCGATCGCCGCGTGGCCACCCGCGTGGCACGGCCAGAACCTGCGCGACATCCTGGTGAGCCTTGGTTACGACGTGGACACGCCGTGGCGCGATCTGCCGAAGAAGGATCGCGACTGGATTCTCTTCACCGACGAGCAGCCGCAGGTCCCCGTCTACGCCGGCTACACGCCCGCAGAGACGAGGCGCGCGCTGAAACGCGGCGAAGAGCCCAGCTACATGGGCACGTTCACCGGCGCGCGGAAGTACGTGATGGACACCTTCGCGAGCACCGAGACCGAGTCGATCAAGAAGAGCGTCGCCCGGCACCTGCTCAGCACCGAATGTCCGCTCTGCTTCGGCAAGCGGCTCAAGCGCGCGTCACTGTCGGTGAAGTTCGCGGGCCTCGACATCGGTGAGCTCTCCCGCCTGCCGCTGAAGCAGGTCTCGGACGTGCTCCGGCCCACCGCGACCGGCGCGACCTTGAAGAAGCTGAGGGTGACTCATCCGGAGCAGGCGCTGGTGGCGCAGCGGCTCGCAGGAGATCTGCTCGAGCGGATCAAGATCGTGACGGACTTAGGCCTCGGCTATCTCTCGATGGATCGCACCACGCCCACGCTCTCGCCCGGGGAATTGCAGCGGCTGCGGCTCGCGACGCAGATCCGTTCGAACCTCTTCGGCGTCGTGTACGTACTCGACGAACCGTCAGCGGGTCTCCACCCGGCGGATACCGAGTCGCTGCTCGCCGCGCTGGATCAGCTCAAAGGTGCCGGAAATTCGCTCTTCGTCGTCGAACATGAGGTGGACGTCATCCGAGCGGCGGACTGGATCGTCGACGTCGGTCCGAAGGCCGGCGAGCAGGGCGGACGGATTCTCTACAGCGGGCCGCTGGAGGGGCTCGCGCAGGTGGAGGAGTCGCAGACGCGCCTGTATCTCACCGACGAGCCGATCGGGGTCGACCGTCCACCGAGGACGGCGACGGGTTGGCTGAAATTGCGCGGGATCAAGCGCAACAACCTGGACGGGCTGGATGTGGATCTTCCGCTGGGCGTGTTCACGACCGTGACCGGCGTGTCGGGCTCGGGGAAATCCACGCTCGTGAGTCAGGTGCTGGTGGAGCTGGTGAGCAAGGCGTTGGGGCACGAGGTCCCGGCGGACGAAGAGGAAGGCGAGGCGCTGGAGCGTCAGGTCATCTCCACCGAGGGCAGGATCGTCTCCGGGCTGGATCAGGTCAGCCGTCTCGTGCGCGTGGATCAGAAACCGATTGGCCGCACGCCGCGCTCGAACCTGGCGACGTACACCGGCCTCTTCGACCACGTCCGCAAGCTGTTCGCGAAGACGAAGGAGGCGCGCGCTCGGAAGTACGACGCGGGCCGGTTCTCCTTCAACGTCGCGAAGGGCCGCTGCGAGACGTGCGAGGGCGAAGGTTTCGTGAGCATCGAGCTCATCTTCATGCCCAGCGTGTTCGCGCCCTGCCCCACCTGCCACGGCGCCCGGTACAACGCGCAGACGCTGGAGATCACCTACCGCGGGAAGAACATCGCGGAGGTGCTCGGGATGACGGTGGACGGCGCCTTCGAGTTCTTCGAGAGCGAGCCGCTGCTCTCGCGATCGCTCGGCGTGCTGCGCGAAGTCGGGCTCGGGTACCTGCGGCTGGGACAACCGGCCACGGAGCTCTCCGGCGGCGAGGCAC
>JBJMQN010000670.1:0-6368 GCA_045802665.1 Myxococcaceae bacterium
CGCGCGATCGCCGCGAAGGAGCTTCGCCCCTCTGATCTCACCGGCACCAAGTCGGAGCCGAAGCCGTTCGCGTTCAAGCTGGATCACTTCAAGCTCGAGAGCGGCGACGTCGAGTTCGTTGAGGAGCTGGAAGACACGGACGCGGAAGATCGCCACGTGAAGCTCGAGCAGCTCTCCGGTGAAGGCTCCGCTTCCTTCGCGACGCTGCCGGAGATGTTGAATGCCGTGATGTCGCTCGGCGGGAAGCTCACCCTCCCGGTCAGCGGCCCTGTCGTCGTCAACGTGACGGCGAATGGCGCGGACGCGAAGCGCGACGCGACGGTGAAGTTGCAGGTGGCCGGCGTGGAGCTCGCAGCGAAGGCCGCGATGGAGGGCACGGAGAAGCTGAACGTCCAGATTGAGTCCCTGAAGGCTGAGCCCGAGACGGTGCGTGCGTTCGTGCCGGCGTATCCGCTCGTTCAGACGGTGAACGCGGCGGGCACCGCGACGCAGAACGGAAATTCGATCCAGCTGGACCTTTCAGCCAACGCATCGCGCGCGAAGGTCAACCTCTCCGGCGGGTTCGATCTCGCGCGGTTCCGGACCAAGGACGTGAAGCTCGACGTGGATGACGTCGACTTGTCCGAGCTGATGAAGGACGGACCGAAGTCGGAACTGTCGCTGCGGCTGCGTGCGAATGGCGGCGGAACGTCGCTGCAGAATCTGGACGCGACTGCGTCGCTCGATGTCCCGGAGAGCTCGCTGCTCGGACAGAAGCTCGGGCCCGTGGAGGTCGAGGCGAACGCGAAGAACGGACGCATCTTCGTGCCGAAGTTGAACGCGCGGGTGCCGGGTGCGGTGCTGAGCGGTTCGGCGGAGGGCACGCCTGAGAATCTCTCCGCGAAGGGCACGCTCACCGCGACCGATCTCGGCCTCGTCGCGCGGACCCTTGGCGCGATCACGGGGTCACCGCCGATGAAGCTCTCCGGAAACGGTTCGCTCAACTTCAACGTGAACGGCTCTCCGAGGGCGCCGGCTCTCAGCGCGAACGGCAAGTTCGATTCGCTCGCCTATGAGGACTACCGGGTCAGCAAGCTCACGCTCGATGCGAAACTTCCGAACGCGATGAAGCCGCTGGAGGCGGACGCCTCACTGAAAGCCGCGCAGGTCCACGTCGGCGAGCGCACCTTCAACGATCTCTCCGCCAACGTTCAGACGCGAGGCCGCGACGTCTCCGCGGACGTCACGACGAAGGGCCTCACGTCGATCGTGCTCCGAGCGGGCGGGACGCTGGACGACGACAACGCGGGCATCCTGCTGAATGCGCTCGGCTTCGAATATCCGGAGGCAGAGTGGACGCTGGAACACCCGTCGCACCTTCGCTGGCCGGAGGGAAACGTGACGGTGGAGCCGCTCGCGCTGACGACCGGTCCGCAGCGCATCGAGCTTCGAGCGAAGAAGCAGCAGAGCCAACTCGACGCGCAGGTGAAGGTACAGAAGCTGGATCTCTCCCGCTTGCCCTCTGCGTTCGTGGACAAATCGCTGCAGCTCGCGGGAACGATCGACGCGACGGTGAGCGCGACCGGGCGGCTCCCGAAGGCTTCGGTGAAGGCGGACGTGCAGCTCAATGGCGCGCAGTTCCGGGACGTGAAGAACGTCGCGCTCGCATTGAACGGCGGGTACGAGCAGGACCGCGTCAGTGGCACGGTGCAGCTCTCCGCGGATCCGGGCGCAGCGAACGGACAGTTTGACGTGCCCATCACGGCGCTGCTCAAGCGGCGGCACGAGCCGCTCTCCGTCACGCTGGATGTGCCGAAGTTCGAGCTGCAGAAGGCACTCACAGCGCTTGGCAGAACGGAGCAGGCAGCAGGTGACGTCGCGCTGAACCTCTCCGTCAAAGGCTATGCGGATGATCCAGAGCTCGTGCTCACCGTGCGCGGTGAAGGCGTTCGATACGAGGCGTATCCGCCCGCGGATCAGCCGGCCGCGAAGTTCTTCCTCGAAGTGAAGCCGGCGGGAGAGCGTGGGCAGCTCGCGGCGACGCTGGATGCGGAGGCGTACCGGAGTCACGCGCTCGCCTCCCTGCAGACGCCCTTCACCGTCGCGATGCTGAGAGCGCACCCACCGACCACCGAGGAGCTCAAGTCCGCCGACGTTCGCGTCGAGCTGAACGCAGATCGCGTGGACCTCTCCGCGTTCGGAAAAGATCTGAAGGGTACAGCGGCGTTGGCGCTGAAGATGACGGGCAGCGCGAACGAGCCTTTGGGAACTCTCGATGTCAGCGTGGCGAGTGCGCAGCGCGGCGACATGACGCCTGTGAATGGCACCGCGAAGCTGAGCCTCGAGAAAGAGCGCGTTCATCTGGGCTCCACGGTCAGCAACGCGGGCGCGACGCTGCTCTCGCTGGATGCCGCGGTGAATGCTCCGCCGTCCGCTCTGCTCGATCAGAAGGCGCTGGAGAGGACGCCGCTCTCCGTGGAGCTCCAGCTCTCGCCCACTTCGGTCGCGACGTTGGAGGCGTTGTCAGGCAACAGCGAGAGTGACTTGAAGGGCACGGTGGATGCGCACTTCAGTGCGAAGGGCACTCTGGATGCTCCGGAGCTCCGGCTCGACGGACAGGTGCTGAAGTTCGGCGTGGCGGATCAGGCGCTGGGACAGATCAAGCTCGCCTACTCGTATCGGAGCACGGCGCACGAGCTCGCGTTGAACCTGGGCTCTCCCTCCGGCGGCTACGCGGCCATCAAGGCGAAGACGACGCTCGAGGTCTCATTGCCGGCGCTGAATCGCGGTGTGGATGTGAACGCGGCGCCGCTGGACGCGACGTTGAAGGCGGACAAGTTCGACCTCGCGTTCCTCTCCGGCATCTCACCGAAGCTGCGCGCGATCTCGGGCACGCTGGATGCCGAAGGCCACGCGGGTGGCACCGTCGGGCTTCCCACCGGCACCGGCGCGGCGGAGTGGAAGAACGGGCGCGTCGCGTTGATGGGCTTCGGCGACTACCACGACGTGCATCTGAAGATTCTCGCGACCAACGACCGCATCTACCTCGACGACTTCTCCGCGCAGAGCGGCGGCGGAAAGATGCACCTCACCGCCGACGCGCATCGAGCGGCCGCGGGCTTCAACCTCACCGCCAGCTCGGAGATGGAGAAGTTCCCGCTCATCTTCGACGACCAGCTCTTCGCGATCGCGACGCTGCACACGACCGCCGTGGGCGAGGCCAATGCGACGCTCGTCAACATCTCCAACCTCGAGATTCCAGACCTTCACCTCGAGCTGCCGCAGATCAAGCGCAAGGATCTCCAGGATCTCGATCGCCCTGACGACATCGTGCTCGTGAAGAACGGCGAGTTCCTCGACAAGAAGCAGGCGAAGCGCCGTGCGGAGGCGAAGGCGCTCGAGGACGCGAAGAAGAACGGCACCGAGCCCACCGCGGTCGCCGTCGCGACGAACGGAGATGAAGGCTCCGGCCGCGAGTACCGCATCCTGATCAACGCACCACGAAATCTGTGGGTGCGCGGCGCGGACGTGAATGTGGAGCTCGGCCTGTCCGAGAGCTTCCGCGTGGAGTACCGCGAGGTGCTGCAGCTCTTCGGCAGCGTGGGGATTCTGCAGGGCCGCGCGACGGTGATGGGGCGCAGGTTCGATCTGCAGAAGGACTCGTCGGTGCGCTTTCAGGGACCCGCGAAGACGCCGTACATCAACGCCACCGCGGTCTACGTGAATGAGCGCGAGCAGGTGACCGTGTTCATGAACATCCGCGGTCAGGGCTCCGAGTTCGCTTTGAAGCCCACGTCACAGCCGCCGCTGTCCGAGTCGGAGATCTGGACGCTGCTCGCTACGGGCAGACGTCAGCTCAAGCGCGGGTCCGGCGCGTCGATGACCGGCGCCGAGGCAGCGACGATCGTGAGCTCCGCGATCGCCTCCGAGCTCAAGAAGACGCTGCCCAGCAAGGTGCCTCTGGACGTGCTGTCGATTGAGGGAGGGGAAGAGGGCCTGGTTGGTAGCCAGCTCGAGGCAGGTACGTACGTCACCGACAAGATCTACATCGGCTACACGGGCCGACTAGGTGCCAACCCGCAAAAAGGGGAGAATTCGCACGCTGTTCGGTTCGAGTACCAGATCTCCCCACGCTGGAGCTTCGAGAGCTCCTACGGAGATGCGAACGCGGGCGGCGCCGATCTCGTCTGGACGCGGGACTACTGACCGATGGCTGAGCTCATCCTTGCTGAGTACCGCTGCTACGAGCACCTCCCGGTTCCCGTCTGCATCGTGCGCCGCAACCACATCGCCTACGTGAACCGGCAGTGGGCGGACCTGATGCGCATCCCGCGCGAACGGCTGATTGGCCTGCCGATGGCGGAGGCGATCGCGGCGACGGTCTCTCCGGAAGATCGCAAGTGGCTGGATCCGATCGTCGAACGCATCGTCGCCGGAGATCCGCCCAAGCCGGAGAGCTGGCTCAAGCTGCTGCCTCCGGGAGCCGGGTCGCCGCTGATGGAGGTGCGAACGGCGGCGGGCCCGAGCCTCGACGAGTTCACCGTCATCATCAGCAACGCGCAGGGCGAAGCGGAGGCTCAGCGCTTCATGCACGCTCTGTCGTCCGCGACCGAACGGCTGATGCGTTGCCGCGAAGAGCGAGACGTTCTGGACACCGCGGTGCAGGTGCTCTGGGAGCAGGGGCTGCTCAGCGTGGTGATGCTGAAAGAGCCGGGCGGCTTTCGGCATGGACCCATGCGGCAACCCGAGGAGGCGGCCAAGCTGGCCGAGAAGGCCTATGGGCGCCCACTCACCGAGGTCGTCTTCCCGAACGAAGTGTGCGGGATCTTCCTCGAGGTGTTGAGCTCTCGGCGCAGCCACTTCCACAACGACATGGAAGGCGTGCTCCGGAAGATGCACCCGCCCGAGGTGCTGCAGATCATCTTCGAGCACTTCCCGCCCGCGCACGGCGTCGACGCGCCGCTCATCGTGGACGGCGTTCCGTTCGGAATCCTCGCCGGCTTCTCACCGACGCTGACGCCGACGATGGCCGCGACGATCGAGCTGTTCGCGCGGCACGTGAGCGCGGCCCTGGAGAACACCCGGCATTACAGAGCGGCGGACGAGGCTGTGAAGAAGCTTCAGCACTTGCAGGCGGAGCTCGTCACTCGCGAGCGGCTCGCTGCGTTGGGCGAAGCGGCTGCGGTGCTCGCGCACGAAGTTCGGAACCCGCTGGCCGCGATCCTCAATGGGTTGTCGATGCTGAAGCGCGATCCGCAGGCGAAGCCGGAGAACCACGTCGTGTTCCGGATGGTCGAGGAGGAGGCGCTTCACCTCGAGAACGTGGTGCACGACCTGCTGGACTTCACGCGGCCCATCGCGCCGAGGCGGACCGAAGTCGCGCTGGGCGATGCCGTCCGCCACACGGTGCAGGTGCTGAGAGATCGCCGCGAGGATTCCGGCGTGTCGCTGAACGTCGTGGCTGAGGAGATCGAATCGCTCAGCGCGGATGCGAACCTCTTGCACCTCGCGCTGGAGAACCTGCTCCGCAACGCGATTCAGGCCTCGCCGCCGGGCGGGAACGTGACCGTCAGGGTGGACCGGAACGGCCCGCACGCGCGCATCGCGGTGGAGGACGAAGGACCAGGGATTCCCCACTCGGACGTCGGGAGAATCTTCGAACCTTTCTTCACGACGAGAGCACGAGGAACCGGACTGGGATTGCCGGTCGTGCGTCGAGTGGTGCAGGCACACGGCGGAGAAGTTCGAGTCGGCCGCGCGAGCAGAGGCGGCGCGCTCTTCGAGGTCATGCTGCCCTTCAAGGCAGAGGGTGCGCCTTGAAGAAGTCCCAGATGAGCTGATTGGCGGAGACGTCGGTGCTGGTGCGGCCGATCATGTCCGCCGAGAAGTACGAGTAGCCGCCCGGCCATGCGTGGCCGCCACCTTCCACTTTCACGAACGAAACGTCGGCGGTGCAGCTGCCGTAGCGATCGATGGAGACGCGAGTTCCGTCGTTGGTCGAGTCGGGGAGCGTCTCCGTCGTAGGAGTGGCCGCGCAGCCGTTGCGCTTCGCCCAGCCGGAGACCGTGTCCGGGATCGAGACGTAGATCGCGCCGTCGCGCTGTACGCATGCGCCCTTCCCACCGTCGTACGACCAGCAGGGATCTTCGGTGCCGTGGATTTCGAGGACGGGAACGGCGCGCTTCGGGTTACAGCCTTGAGCCACCGCGAGCTGATTGCCACCGCCGACCGGCGCAATGGCCGCGATTCGATCCGACAGATCGCACGCGAGACGATGAGACATCGCGCCACCGTTGGAGAGGCCGGTCGCGAAGATGCGGTGCTCGTCTATGGCGAAGTGGTGCGTGAGGTCGTCGAGCAGCGATCGGAAGTACGCGAGATCGTCCACG
>JBJMQN010000041.1:0-4661 GCA_045802665.1 Myxococcaceae bacterium
CAAAGTCGGGAAGATGGAGGAGTACCGCGTCCTCAAGAGCAACGAGCGGCCCGAAGGCGAAGTGCAGAAGGAGATCCCGTTCGAAGAGCCGGAAGAGCGGCTGGTGAAGGCCTCGGACGCGTTCGTGCAGCTGCTCCCCGACGACGAGAAGACGCCCTCCATCGCGTACAAGGCAGCGGAGCTCTTCTACGCGCACAACATGTTCGAAGAGGCGCGCAAGCGCTTCGAGAGCATCGTGCAGACGTACCCGAAGAACGAGGTCGCCAAGTTCGCCACGAACCTGATCGTCGAGAGCTTCCTCACCACCAAGGATTGGAAGTCGGTGGAAGAGGTCTCCGCGCGGCTCGCCGCGAACAAGGACGTCATCGATCCGAAGTCGGACCTCTACAAAGACCTCGTGAAGTTCAAGCTGGCGGGCCGCTTCAAGCTCGCTGACCAGCTGATGCAGGAGGGCAAGTACGAGGAGGCGGCGGCCAAGTACATCGACCTCGTCAATGAAGAGCCGAAGCACGAGTTCGCGGACAAGGCGCTCAACAACGCGGCGGTGGCGTACGAGAACACGCGCCGGTTCGACTCCGCGCTCAAGCTCTACGAGCGCATCTTCAAGGAGTATCCGAACAGCGCGCTGGCGGATTCAGCCCTGTTCCGCGTCGCGGTGAACGCTGAGAACTCGTACGACTTCGACAAGGCTGCGGAGAACTATCAGCGCCTCGTGAAGGACTACCCGGCGTCCAAGAACCGCGAGGCGGCGCTCTTCAATCAGGCGCGGCTGCTGGAGGGTCAGCAGCGCTACAACGAGGCGGCGGCGGCGTTCCTGCGCTACGCGGACCTGTTCCCCAAGAGCGAGGACGCGCCGAAGAACCAGTTCCGCGCGGCGCTGATTCTGGAGAAGCAGGAGAACTGGAAGGGCGAGGTTCAGGCGCTCGACGAGTTCGTGAAGAAGTTCTCGGGAGAGTCCGGGCAGGTGGAACTGGTCATCGACGCCAAGCGTCGCATCGCCGAGGCGCACCAGAAGCTCGGCAACGACAAGGAAGCGCGCGCGATGTTTGCGGCGGCAGCGGACGAGTTCGACAAGAAGGCGCTCAAGCCGGACAGCCAGCCCATCGCGGCGGACGCTGCGGCACAGTCGCGCTTCCAGCTCGCCGAGTACGCGTTCAAAGAGTTCGACAAGCTGAAGATCGGCGGCAAGGGCAAGCAGCTCGAGAACTCGTTCACCGCGAAGAAGAACGAGCTCAAGAAGGTCAACGAGGCCTACAAGGACGTCTTCAAGTACAAGCGGCTGGAGTGGACGCTCGCGGCGCTGTACCGCCAGGGCTTCGCGCTGGAGCGGTTCGCGAACACGATCATCGAGACGCCGGTCCCGCCGGACGTAAAGCGGCTCGGGGATGACGCTGTCGTCGCGTACCAGGACCTCCTCGCTCAGCAGACCTCCGCCCTCGAAGACAAGGCGGTGGAGAGCTACACCGCAACGCTGGGCGAGGCGCGCAAGGCCCGCATCTCGAACGAGTGGACGAAGAAGACGCTGGAGTCGCTCAACCGCTTCCGCCCGAAGGAGTTCCCGGTCCTCAAGCAGCCCAAGGAGATGATGACCGACGCGGCGCCGTTCCCCGAAGGGCTGGTCGGGAGCGCGGAAGGCAAGGTCCGCGGCAAGGTGGAAGTGCAGAAGCTCGGCGGGGAGGACGACGAGAAATGAAACGCACAATCGCGTCCACCCTCGTTGCCCTCTCTCTCGCCTGCACCACGACGCAGTCCGCGAAGAAGCCCGACGAGAAGAAGCCCGCCGCGACGGCCGTCGCCGAGACGCCGGAGATCCCGGACAAGGTGCGGATCGTCGAGCAGCCGCCGCAGCAGAAGCCCGTGGTGGCGGAGCGCGAACCGCAGGGCGGAGCGGAGGTCGTGAAGACGGTCCCCGCCCCCGCCTCGGAAGTGAAGGCCGAAGAAGAAGCGCCGCCGGAACCGCCGATCAAGAAAGCCGCGCCCGAAGTCGAAGCCGCGTTCGAGAAAGCGAACCAGGCGGCGGCGCAGGGTGACAACGCGACGGCGGAGGCCGCGCTCAAAGACGCGATCCAGCGGGATCCGAAAGCCGAGTACGCCTGGACCAACCTCGGCGTCCTCTACGAGCGCAACCGCGACTACGACAGCGCGGAGCACGCGTATCGGAAGGCGTTGGACATCAATCCGGATCAGGAGCTCGCGCTGGACTACCTCGCGCGCCTCGCGTGCCGTCAGGGCCGCGCCCCCGCGATTGAAAACGAGCTCCGCCAGCGCGTCACCGAGAGCCCGTCAGCGCTCGGTCCGCGCAACGCGTTGGTCCTCGTGCTGATGCAGCAGAACAAGTTCCAGCCCGCCGAGGCCGAGGCGAAAAAAGTCCTCAAGGCGGATGAACGCAACGTTCGCGCGATGCAGCTCCTCGCGCAGGTCTACTTCCGCGAGGACAAGTACGAGCTCTCGAAGATGGTGCTCGAGAACGCGCGGGCGATCGATCCGATGGACGCGGTCACCCACAACTCGCTCGGGATGACGCTGCTCAAGCTGAAGCAGAAGCCGCAGGCGATGGAGAGCTTCAAGCAGGCCGCGTCGCTGAACCCGAACTTCGCGGAGGCGCTCTCCAACTATGGGGCAATGCTGGTGGAGGCCGAGGCCTACGACGACGCGGCGAAGGTGCTGGAGCAGGCGAAGGCGGCGGCGCCGGATTACGTGGCCGCCCGGATGAACCTCGGCAACGCGTACCGGGGCCAGGGCCAGTTCGACAAAGCGATCGCCGAGTACCAGGCGGTCCTGAAGCTTCAGCCCGGCAACGCGGACACGCTCTACAACCTCGCCATTCTTCACCTCGACAGCGACAGCAAGACCCTCGACACCATCGAGCGCTACAAAACCGCCATCGCCTACTTCAACCAGTACAAGGAGAAGGGCGGCCACGACGAGCGCGTCGAGCAGTACGTGAAGGACGCGAACAAGGGCATCGAGAAGGAAGAGCGCCGTCGCGAGCGCGCGGAGAAGGACAAGCTCCGAAAAGCGCAGCAGGAAGAAGAAGACAAGAAGCACGCCGAGGAAGAGGCGAAGCGGAAGGCGGAGGAGGCGGAGGCCGCTCGCATCGCCGCGGAGAAGAAGGCCGCCGAGGACGCGAAGGTGGCCGCCGAGGCCGCGGAGAAGGCGCGCATCGCCGCTGAGAAGCAGGCTGCCGAGGACGCGAAGAAGAAGGCGGCCGAAGACGCGAAGGCGCAGAAGGAAGCGGAGAAGCAGGCGGCCCTGGAGGCGAAGAAGAAGGCCGCTGAGGACGCGAAGTCCGCGAAGCAGGCGGAGCTCGACGCGAAGAAGAAGGCCGCCGAAGACGCGAAGGCGCAGAAGCTCGCGGACCTCGAAGCGAAGAAGAAGGCTGCCGCCGACGCGAAGGCCGCGAAGGAGGCCGAGAAGCAGGCCGCTCTGGAGGCGAAGAAGAAGGCCGAGGCGGACAAGAAGGCAGCCGAGGCGTCCAGGAAGAGCGGGACCGCTCACCCCGCGTCGAAGCTGGGCGACGACGAAGACGAGACGCCGCCTCCTCCACCCAAAAAACCGCCCTCCGGTAAGCTGTCGGACGACGACAAATGAAACGAACGCTTCTCGCCCTCATTGCGCTGTGCGTGCTCGGGCTCGGCTCTGGCGCGCACGCTCAGGAGAAGAAAAAGAAGAAGGTGATCCGGCTGGACGCGATCACCGTCGAAGGGCGCATCCAGAAGCCGCAGGCGTTCTACATCCTGCAGCGCAGCAACCTGAACTTCGACGACCTCAGCCGTTCCGAGAGCTTCGTCCCCAAAGTGGTCCAGAGTGTGGATAAAGGGCCGTTCTGAGGTAGGAACCCTACCCTTTCCGGGAACCGGAGCCTGACTCCGGGAGTCATAACGAACATGTCCACCACCCCCTCCAGGATCCTGCGCGTCGGCCTCATTCAGGGCGGCAAGATCGTCGAGGAGCGCCATTTCAAGAAGGCGGAGAACGTCAGCGTCGGCCAGGACGCGAAGAACACGTTCGTCGTGCCCGCGGTCGCGTCTTCATTCCCGGTGTTCGAGTGGCGCGGCGGTCACTACGCGCTCGTGTTCCGCGATGGGATGGATGGCCGCGTTCGAGTGGGCGACTCGGACGTGGACTTCAACGCCCTCAAGAGCCAGGGCCTCGCGAAGAAGCGGGGCAATGACTACGTCGTCGATCTGAACGATCAGGCCAAGGGCAAGGTCTCGTTCGGCGACGTGACGCTGCTCTTCCAGTTCGTGCAGCCGCCGCCGGAGGCCGCGCAGGTCGAGCTGCCGATGTCGATCCGCGGCAACTTCTGGCAGACCGTCGACCAGCTCTTCTTCGGGATTCTCGCGGTCTCGCTGGTGCTGCACTTCTCGGGCGCGGCGTGCATCGCGATGTCGCCGATGCCGGAGGAGCCGGAGCTCTCGCTGGATCAGCTCCCGGATCGCTTCGCCAAGGTGATGATGCCGCCGGAGGAGCCGGTTCAGAAGAAGGAAGAAGAGAAGCCGACCACCGACGAGAAAAAGGAAGAGGCGAAGAAGGAAGACAAGTCGCCCAAGAAGGACAACCCCGCGGACGCCGCGCAGAAGAAGGCGGCGAAGCAGCAGAAGGTCGCGTCGAAGGGACTGCTCAATATCCTCGGCTCGTCTGGGGCGGGCGGCTCGCTG
>JBJMQN010000042.1:0-12166 GCA_045802665.1 Myxococcaceae bacterium
GATCTCGTCCTCGAGTTGCTGAATCGCCACGGTCCCGAAACCGTCAACGTCGAGAGCGAGCTGGAGGCGATCTGTGAGGACGTGCTCTGGAGCGCGGGGCTCCGGCCGGTTCGGCAGTTTCCGGTTCGGGATGCGACCGGACGAATCGTCGCGAGATCGGACTTCGCTTTTCCGGAAGATCGGTTCGTGATCGAAGTCTACGGACGCGACCACCACGAAAAAGATCCGTTCTTCAACCGCGACAAGGAGCGCGAGTTCCGCATTCAGAAATGCGGCTACCGCCTGCTCATTCTCACCGCCGTCCACGTCCGTCATCGCCGGAGCTACATCCTCGAGAACACGCTGCCGTACGTGAAGTCAGCGCTGCGACGGTCAGCGTAGCTGCCGGTCTGCACGGGGCCCGCATCTGCTGCGTGTCGGGCACCCCTTGGACACTTTTGCCGCTCCATCAGGGCCGAAACCCGGTTTCGATCGGCTTTTTCGTCCAACCCCCCCCGGGCGCCCGGCGTCCGGGCCCCGGCGCGCGAGCCTGCGTCCTCCTCGCGACGGGTCCGCTCAATACCTCTGCGCCGTTTCGCCGCACTGCGCTAAAAACCGCGCCGCTTGAGTGAGCCCTCGGGGACACCGCGATTCATCGTCGGTTCCGTCGTCGCGACGTTCGCGCTGGCGGTGGTGTTCGCTTTGGGCTCCGCGAAGGTGATGCATGAGCCGATCGCGATCCCCACGATCTCCACCGCGGTGTTCTACCTGATCGCGTCGTCCGCGATCGTCTCAGCGGCGATGGTGGCGCTGACTCGGAGCATTCTCTACTCGGCGCTGTCACTGCTCGGGACGCTGCTCTCCGTCGGTGCGCTCTACGTGTTCCTGAGTGCGGACTTCGTCGCGATCACGCAGCTCATGGTCTACGTGGGCGGCGTCCTCGTGCTGATCCTCTTCGCGCTGATGCTGACGTCCCGCATCCACACCGCGTCGGAGACGAATCCCGCGATGGGCCGCGTCCCCGCGACGGTGCTGACCACCGTCGTGTTCGCCCTGCTCGCCACGCTCGCGTTCAAGGCGCCGTGGAAAACCAGCGCGCAGTTCGTTCCCACGCAAACGGTCGAGTCGATCGGCGATCTCTTCCTCGGCGAGTACCTGCTTCCCTTCGAGGTGATCTCGCTGCTGCTCCTCGCGACACTCGTGACCGCGGTGGTCGTCGCTCGCAAGGAGTCGATTCCGTGACCCCTTCGCTTCCGCATTTCCTCATCGTCGCCGCGGGGCTGTTCACGTTCGGGATCTTCACCGCGACGACTCGCCGGAACGCGGTGGGAATTCTCATGGGCGTGGAGCTCATCCTCAACGCGGCGAACGTGAACCTCGTCGCGTTCCACCACTTCAATCCGTCGCCGCTCCTCACCGGCCAGATCTTCGCGCTGTTCGTGATCGTGCTGGCGGCGGCGGAGGCGGCGGTGGCGCTTGCGATCGTGCTGAGCCTGTACCTGACGCAGAAGTCCATCGACGTCGCCGAAGCGAACACGTTGAAGGAGTGACCCCTGGTCCTCACGGCCCTCATAGCGAAGGAGATGGGCGAGGAGCAGCGGCTCTTCCTCTGGGCCATTCCCGCGCTTCCGCTGCTGGGCGCGCTCTTCAACCTCGCGTTCGGCGCATGGCTGCAGCGGCGCAACCAGACTCGGATCATCGCCACCGTCGCGGTGGCCTCGGTCTCGTTTGCGTTCGGTCTCGCGCTGCTGCACACGCTCCGGCTCCCGGGGCTGCCCGAGAACGAACGCGTGCTCCACCAGATCCTCTGGCCGCTCATCCGGGTGGGCGGCATCACCGCCGACGTCGCGTTCGCGTTCGATCCGCTCACCGCCGTGCTGTGCCTCGTGATCACGGGCATCGGCGCGCTCATCCACATCTATTCCACGGCGTACATGCAGGGAGACCGCGGGTACTGGCGGTTCTTCTTCGCGCTGAACCTGTTCGTGTTCTCGATGCTGGTGCTCGTGCTCGCGGACAATCTCGTCCTGCTCTTCGTGGGCTGGGAGGGCGTGGGCGTCTGCAGCTACCTGCTCATCGGCCACTACTACGACGAGCGCGAGAAGGCGGCCGCGGCGCTGAAGGCGTTCATCGTCAATCGAGTGGGCGACGGCGCGTTCATCGTGGGCCTGCTCCTGCTGTTCTGGTCGCTCGGGGGAAGTTGGATCGTGGGGCCGACGAACAAGCTCGCGAACGAAGCGCGCTGGGCCGCCGCGGACAGCGACTACCGGCCGAACCATGCGACGGGCAGCCTCTACCTGCCGAACGTCGACGTCGACGAACGCCGGCGCCCCACGTTCCGCTTCGAGCTCCTGAAGGCCCAGATCGCGGAGCTGGACATCGGCGCGCAGGAGAATCTTCTTTCGCGGAGCTGGCACGGCATTCCGCTGCTCGCGGTCATCGGCGTGCTGCTCTTCCTCGGCTGCACGGCGAAGAGCGCGCAGATCCCGCTCTACGTCTGGCTCCCCGACGCGATGGCGGGACCGACGCCGGTGTCCGCGCTCATCCACGCAGCGACGATGGTGACCGCCGGCGTGTACCTCGTCACGAGGCTCTCGTTCCTCTTCGCGCTCTCGCCGCTCGTGATGACGATCATCGCGGTCACCGGCGGCGCGACCGCGCTGATCGCCGCGGCGATGGCGATGGTGCAGCACGATCTCAAGCGCGTGCTCGCGTACTCGACCGTCTCGCAGCTGGGGCTCATGTTCATGGGCGCGGGCTCGGGCGCGTTCGGAGCGTCGATCTTCCATCTCGTCACGCACGCGTTCTTCAAGGCGTGCCTCTTCCTCGCTGCAGGCTCCGTCATCCTCGCGATGCACCACGAGCAGGATCTCCGCAAGATCGCCGGTCGAGCGCGCGGGATGCGAACCACCCGCCTCACGTACCTCTACGCCTGCCTCGCCATCTCCGGCATCCCCGTCGCCAGCGGCTTCTTCTCCAAAGATGAGCTGCTCTTCGGCGCGTTCACCGCCGGCGCGAACGTGCTTCCTGGCGTTGGCCCGTGGCTCTGGGCAGGTGGAGTGCTCGCGGCGCTGGGCACCAGCCTGTACATCTGGCGCAGCTACTTCCTCGCGTTCGGCGGACCCGCCGATGAAAACCTCCACGAATCTCCGCGCCGGATGACGTGGGTGCTCGTCGTTCTCGCGGTCGGCTCAGGCGCGGCGATCGTGCTCGGCTTCTGGCCGCCGCTCGGGCAGGTGCTGAACAGTGAGGCGCTGCGCCATCCATGGCTCGAACGTTGGCTGGAGCCCGCGCTCACGCCGGTCACGCGATGGACCGAAACTCGGCTCCGGCACGTCTCGACGTCAGCGGAGTGGGGGACGATCTTCGCGTCGCTCGCCGCATCGCTCGCCGGATGGGCAGCGGCGTGGACGTTCTACCGGCCCGGGTCGCGCGTGCGTGTGCCGAACCTCGGCCTCGCGCATCGCAGCGCGGCGCGGCTCTTCTATCTGGATGAGCTTTACGGGTATCTGATCGTCACGCCCACCAAGCTGCTCGCAAGATCGTTCTATGCCTTCGATCGCTACGTGATCGACGGCGCGGTCACCGCCATCGCCGCCACCGCGCGCGTTCTCTCCCGAGCTGAAGACACCTTCGATCGCGTGCTCGTGGACGGGCTGGTCAATGGCCTCGCGAGCACGATCGGCGCGCTCGGAAAAGGTCTCCGCCGCACCGAGTCCGGGAAACTTCAGAACTACGTCTACGCGGCGGTCGCGGGCGCGCTGCTGGTGATTGGCCTCAACCTTCTGCTCGGACGATGACCATGAAACTCCTGAGCGCCATCGTCTTTCTTCCTCTCCTCGGCGCGGCCCTGGTGACGCTGAGCTCATTGCTCCCCGCGCGCCTGCGCGACAACGCCTCACGAGCCATCGCGCTGATCGTCTCCGCTGTTTGCTGCGCGCTCGGCATCTACGTCTGGCTGACCTTCGACCCACACGCGGCCGGGATGCAGTTCGTGGAACGGGTCACGTGGATTCGCTCGCTCGGCGTCGAATACTTCGTGGGTGTGGACGGGCTCTCGGTCTCGCTGCTCATCCTCTCCACGCTGATCTCGTTCATCGCGACGCTCGCCTCGATGCCGTTCTGGTCGCGCGAGCAGCCCACCGGACTTGCCCAGAAGATCCCCGGCTATTGCGCGATGCTGTTGCTCCTCCAGACCGGCATGAGCGGAACGTTCGTCGCGCTGGACGGCTTCCTCTTCTTCGTCTTCTGGGAAGTGATGCTGTTGCCGATGTACTTCCTGATCGGCATCTGGGGCGGGCAGCGGCGCGAGTACGCGGCGATCAAGTTCTTCCTCTACACGCTCGCCGGCTCGGTGCTGCTGCTGATCGCGATCATCGCGCTGTACCAGAAGAGCGGTGATCAGAGCCTGCTCAACCGGCTCGCCGAGCAATCGCCGCAGGCCTTCCAGCGCCTAGTCGAGTCCACGCTCCACCACGACGCCGCGACCGGGAGCTGGGGCTATCTGCTCGGAGACGGAACCTTCTCCGACAAGACGTTCAACCTCCTCGCGTGGGCGCGCACGGGCCAGGCGGGCCTGTTCGATCTCGCGGGCGCGTTCTTCCTCGGCTTCACGTTCGTCAAAGTCATCTGGGTCTTTCTCTTCATCGCCTTCGCGGTGAAGGTGCCGATGTTCCCGTTCCACACGTGGCTGCCGGACGCGCACGTCGAGGCGCCCACGCCGATCTCGGTGATCCTCGCGGGCGTGCTCTTGAAGATGGGCATCTACGGAATGCTCCGCTTCAACTGGGCGGTGCTCCCCGCGGCGACGCTCAACTACCAGCGAGTGGTCGCCGTCTTTGCGGTCATCAACATCCTCTACGCCGGGCTCATCTGCCTTGCGCAGAAGGATCTCAAGCGGCTCATCGCGTACTCGTCCGTCTCGCACATGGGCTTCTCGCTGCTCGGGATGGCGGCGATGACGGACGCGGGCATGTCCGGCGCGGTGCTGAACCTCTTCACCCACGGCCTCATCAGCCCGCTGCTCTTCCTCGTCGTCGGCGTCCTCTACGACCGAGCGCACCACCGCGAGATCGACGGCTTCGGCGGCCTCGCCCGCGTGCTGCCCGAGTACACCGGCGTGATGGCGCTCGCGTTCTTCGCGTCGCTCGGATTGCCGGGCCTCGCTGGCTTCGTGTCCGAGTTCCTCGTGCTCTCCGGAAGCTTCGCGCCGCTGCCGTGGCACACCGCGCTGGCGACGATCTCGGTTGTAATCACCGCCGCGTATTACCTGTGGGCGCTGCAGCGCGTGTTCCTGGGTCCGCTCAATCCGAAGTACCAGGGCCTCGGCGATCTCTCGTGGCGCGAACGGCTGACGCTCTATCCGCTCGTCGCGCTGATCATCCTCTTCGGCGTCTACCCCGCGGTGATGCTCGGTCTCATCGATCCTGGCCTGCACGAGTTCGTCCGCACGCTGACCGCAAGCTGATGGCGCTCACGAACTCGGACAGCCTGCGCTTCTTCGCTCCGGAGCTGCTCCTCACTGCCGGCGCGGTGGTCGTGTTCCTCGCGGATCTGCTGCTCAGCAAGGCGAAGCGCCGCCCCCTCATCCTCACGAGCCTCGCGGTGCTCTTCGCCGTCGGCGCGGTGCTGCTCACGATCCACGCCTCGGCCAACGCGCCGCAGAGTCTCTTCGGTGGGCTGCTCGCGTTCGACGGTTGGGCGGTCGCGTTCAAGCTCCTCTGCTTCACCGCGACCGCGTTCGCGCTCCTGATGGCCACCCCCGGCCCCGAGCTTCCGAAGGAGCGCACCGGCGACTACGCGGCGATCCTCCTCGCGCTCTCGGTGGGCATGAGCCTCATGGCGAGCGCGAACGATCTGCTGATGGTCTCGCTCGGCGTGGAGTTGGTCTCGCTGCTCTCTTACGGGCTCGCCGGGTTCAAGAAGGGCGCGCGGCGATCGGCCGAGGCCGCGCTCAAGTACGTCGTCTACGGCGGCGTCGCCTCAGGCGTGATGCTGTTCGGGATGAGCTACCTGTATGGCCTCTCGGGCACGACGTCGCTCGGCGGAATTCACGCAGCGCTCACCGGCGACCTCGGCCGAGCGGGCTCGCTCGCGCTCCTCACCGCCCTCGTCCTCGTCCTCGCGGGCGTCGGCTTCAAGGTCGCGGCGGTCCCGTGGCACATGTGGGCGCCGGATGTGTACGAGGGCGCGCCGACCCCGTTCACCGCGTTCCTCTCCGTGGGTCCGAAGGCAGCGGGGTTCGCGCTCGCGATCAGGCTCTTCAGCGCACTGTTCGGCGGAAGCAATCTGCCGTGGGCCGAGGTGCTGGGCGTGATCGCGGCGGCGACGATGACGGTGGGGAACCTCGCGGCGCTGAATCAGACGTCGGTGAAGCGGATGCTCGCGTGGAGCTCGGTGGCGCACGCTGGCTACCTGCTCCTCGGCGTGTGTGCGGGAACGGCGGCAGGCCACTCGGCGGTGCTGTTCTATCTGGTCGTCTACCTGTTCATGAACCTCGGCGCGTTCCTCGTCGTGGACGCGGTCGCGAGGCGCGGAGGAGGGGAGCGGCTCGCCGATTACAAAGGGCTC
Organism: Myxococcaceae bacterium; assembly: GCA_045802665.1. Lineage (GTDB taxonomy): Bacteria > Myxococcota > Myxococcia > Myxococcales > Myxococcaceae > JBJMQN01. The sequence goes on from JBJMQN010000042.1 coordinate 6,550, forward strand.
TCTTCACGTGCTCCGGCAGTGGCGCTTTCGTTCGCGATTTTTCTCTTCAGCCTGACGGGACTGCCGCCGCTCGCGGGCTTCGTGGGGAAGTTTCAGCTCTTCAAGGCGCTCATCGATCGCGGCGGCGGTTTCTTCGTCGGGCTCGCGGTGATTGCGGTGCTGAACAGCGCCGTGTCGCTCTACTACTACGCGCGGATCGCGCGGGCGATGTACCTCGACAGCTCGACTGACGGAGAGCGCATCACGCTGCCCGCGACCTATCCCTTCCTGCTCGGGATCTTCGCTGGAGCGGTGGTGGTGCTGGGAGTCGCGTTCGACGGACTTCGAGGCGCGACTGACGCCGCGGCGCGAGCGCTGGGCGCTTACTGAATCACGCGCGCGAGCTTCAGCACCGATGAGTCGAACACCGCGCCGATCGCCTTGGACGCGTTCAGGTTGATCACGATCTGCGGGCGGCCATCCTTGTCCGCGACGCCAATCGCCAGCGCCTGCTCCACCGGCGCGACTTCCATGCTCATCGTGTAGATCTGGTTGTCCTGCGCGACTTCCGAGATGTCCTTCACCGCAGCAGCTGAGGATCCGGGCGCCGCGAGCACCGCCTTGGCCTTCGCCGCCTGAATCGCCGCGTCGAGCGACGGCTGATCCTTGAACGACGCGTGCACGAACCTGAGCGGCCGGTCCTGCACAGAGACCAGCTTCATCGTCTTCGCGATCTCGACCAGATCCACCGAAGGCGTCTTGCCTTCTTCGGACGCGATCAGCACCACGAACTCACCGCCACCGCGCGAGCCGAAGTTCCGGTCGTAGGTGAGAACCTTCATCAGGATGGGCAGCGCGACCTTGGGGTCCACACCGCCGCCGGACTGCGCATACACGGGGTGCGCGGCGGTGAGGACCGCGACCACCGCGATAGCGGAAAGTACTGATCGATGCATGGACACGGTTGCTCAGCTCCCCCCGCTGCGGCGAGGACACTATCCACCGACGCAGGTGTCACCGCAAAGCTTCACTCGCGGTCTGGTTTGACCCGAAGTGTCAGGACCCCTACTGTGCGTCCGAATTTCGCTTATTTTCCGGGGGGAAGCGTTGGCTCCTTCAACATCTGTGGGGTTGTGGAGTCGCCTCAATCTCCGCGCCCAGGTCTCGATCGCGGTGCTGCTGCCCTGCCTCGCGGTGGCGATCTTCTCCTCGCTGTATTTTCCGAAGCGGCTGAACACCAAGGCGGAAGAGGCGCTGGAGGCGAGGGCGCGTTCGCTGGGTGCGCTGGCGACGGCTGAGATCGCGCCGACGCTCGGGTTCATCAAGAACGGGCTCGCGAATGCGGACGACCTGGACAAGGTGTTCAGCGGTGTGACGCTCGGCGGGGATGTGAGCTACGTGGGCGTGCTGGAGGGCGACGGGCGGACGGTGATTCGAACGGCGATTCCGGGCCCGGACGGCAAGCTCCAGTTCAGCAAGGCGGTGCTGCCGCTCGCTGAGTTCAAGAAGCCGGACAAGGACTGCGCGCTCGACACGGCGGGCGAGCTGCTCGTGCTGCGCTGCCTCGCGAAGGATCAGGACGCGGAGGGCGTGTTCGTCGCTGGCTTCAACCGCAACGCGCTGCAGGCGGCGCAGAGCGAGAACCGCCTGGTCGGCGTCTGGTCCGGGCTCATCGCGGTGCTCGCGGGGCTCATCCTCGCGTTCGTGTTCTCCGGCGCGCTGGCGACGCCGGTCGCAATGGTGACGCAGGCGGCGCGAGAGGTTGCATCCGGCGATGTCTCGGTTGCGGCGGTGCAGGTCGCGGCGGCGGGTGAGATCCAGTCGATGGCGACATCGTTCAACGAGATGCTCGCGAACCTGCGCGCGCTCGTCGTGCAGATGGTGTCGTTGACGGGACGGCTGTCGAACGCGTCGGTGGGCCTCATCACCGCGTCGACGGATCAGGAGCACGTGACGAGTCAGCAGGCGGCGTACGCGCAGCAGATCGCGGCGACGTTCGAGGAGCTCTCCCGCACGGCGGAGCAGATCTCCGCCTCCACCGACGTCGTCGAGACGGCGGCGCGGCGCACGAATGAAGCGGTGGAGCAGGCGAAGGTCGTGATGAGCCAGGTCGTCGGCGGCATCCGCGAGATCCGCGACGAGTCCAAGGGCGTCGCCGAGGCGATTGGCCGGCTGAACGCGGACCTGCAGCAGGTCTCGAAGATCGCGCAGGTCATCAACGCCGTTGCCGAGCGATCGGATCTCCTCGCGTTGAACGCGGCGCTCGAAGGCACGAAGGCGGGCGAGGTGGGGCGCGGCTTCTCGCTGGTCGCGGCGGAGATGCGGAAGCTCGCTGAGAACGTCGCGGTGTCAGCGCGCGACATCGGCCGCATCGTCGAGCAGGTGCAGGAGTCCGGCTCGCAGGCGGTCACCAAGGCGCGAGGCGGCGTGAGCGTCTCCGACAAGGGGATGGCCATCGCGAATCAGGCCGAGGAGCTGTTCGAACGGATCGTGCAGTTCGCGCGAGGAACGACCGAGGCCGCGCAGCAGATCGCCGTGGCGACGCGGCAGCAGCGGCAGTCCAGCGAACAGGCCGTGCAGGGCGCGCGCAACGTCGCGGACCTCGTGAAGCAGGGCGTCGACGCGACGGGCCGCACGACGAAGATCGCGCAGGATCTTCAGACCGTGAGCCAGGCGCTCGCGGAAGTGACCGGCAAGTTCCGGGTGAAGGATTCGCGAGCGGCGTAGCGGGATGGGCGCGAACGCCCGCCGCCACACCCCGTGATGCGTGGGTGCGGTTACTCCCAGAATGGGAGTGCCGTGATCACGCTCGAGGTCGTTCGCCTCGCCACGCTTACTCCCAGAATGGGAGTGCCGAGCTCACGCCCGCGGCCGTCTCGCCTCGAGCTTCGCGAACAGCGCGGCGTCCATGTTCGCCGTCCCGAGCTTTCGGCCCGGGGTGGTGCGTTCGCCGTGGAAGTCGCTGCCTGCGGTCGGAATCAGATCCAGCTCGTTGCAGATCGCGAGGTACTTCGCGCGGATCTCCGGCTGCTGATCCGAGTGCATGACCTCCACGCCATCGAGCCCGGCGGCTTTCAGCTTCTCCACCTCGAACTTCTCGACCTTGTTCACGCCCGGGTGCGCGATCGTCGCGGTGCCCCGTGCGCCATGAATCAGCCGAATTGCTTCGTCGGCGGTGACGCGAAACCGGTCCACGTACGCAGGCTTTCCGTCGCCAAGGAAGCGGTCGAACGCCTCCTTGAGGTCCAGGCAGTAGCCGCGTTCGACGAACCAGCGACCTAAGTGAGGCCGCCCGAGGTTCTTGTTTCCCTCCCCGGCGATCGCGACGACGTCTTCGAAGCGAATGGGAAAGCCCATCTCCTTCACCTTCCGCACCATCAGCTCCATGCGGCTTTTCCGTTCGTCCTTCAGCTTCGCGCCGTACTCCATGAGCGAGGGGTTAGACCGGTCCACGAAGTGCCCGAGGATGTGAAGCTCGCGGCCGTGCATGATCGCGGAGACCTCGATGCCCGGGACGAGCCGAATCCCGCGAGCGGCCGCCTCCCGCTCCGCATCCGCCAACCCCGAGACGGTGTCGTGATCGGTCACGGCGAGCGCGGTGACGCCTGCCTGCCGCGCCAGCTCCATCAGCTCGGAAGCAGAGTGTTCTCCGTCGCTTGCAGTGGTATGCGAGTGCAGGTCGATCATCGAGTGCCTTGCCGTCTGGTTGTCACCCCAGACCTCCACGCTTAAACTTGTCATTCAAGCGTCTGATTTCCCAAGCGTTTCATGCAACACCCCCTCCAGATATCGCGGAAGATTGAGTACGGCCTTCGCGCGATGGTGTACCTGGCGTCGATCCCCGACGACGTGGTGGTGCCTTTCCGCGAAATCGCCAAGCGGATGGACGTGCCGCAGGACTTCCTCGCGAAGATCCTGAAGACGCTCGTCAGCAGAAAATGGGTCCTCTCCACGCGCGGCGCGAGGGGCGGCTACCGATTGGCGCGGCCCGCTGCACAGATCTCGATGCTCGATGTGATCGAGGCCGTCGAAGGCCCGGTCGTCGTCAACGTCTGTCAGGACAACCACGACGCCTGCAAGCTCTCCAAGAGCTGCACGATGTACGGCGTGTGGAAGCTCGGCCAGCAGCGGATGCTCGAGGTGTACCGGCACGCGACGTTGGACAAGCTCGCGATGACGGAGCTGAAAGCGCCCGAAGACGACGGGACGATCGCGCAGGCGCAGTGACCGAAGAAGCGTTGCGTCGCGCGGAGCTCCCCACGTTTGCCCGTAGATGAGAACGCCCGGGGCGGAGGATCGTCGCGCGGCCCGTAGACGAGAACGCCCGGCGGATCCCCAGGAGGATCGCCGGGCGTCTTTCGTCACCGACTTCGCTCGCTACTGATTCACCTGAATCTTCAGCGTGTCGATGTTCGAGCTCTTCTGGCCGGAATCGTCGATCACCTGCAAGGCGATGCGGTACTCGCCGATCACCGCGTCGTCGATCGCGAGCAGCGCCTTGTCGTTGGTGATGAGCAGCGGAACGCCCTTCGCGGTGACGGTCTCGGAGGGGTTCGCGGAGTTGGTGAGCGAGAAGGTCGTCCCGGTGGTCGGCGTGGCGGTCACCACGAACTGGTACTTCGCCACCGGTTTCGTCCCGGTGGGCGTCGGGTCGTAGCTCGAGGTGCCGATGACCTGGATCAGCTTCTTGCCGTTGTTGAGCGGGATGGCGGCCTTGCTGATCACCATCTGGCCGGTCTGGCCGGACGGACCCGTGAGGACCGCGACCGGCACCTGATTCAGCGGAGCGTTCGAGTAGAGCGTGATGACCTTGAACGGATCTGCGTACGCCGGATCGTTCGTCTTCACGCGAAGCACCCCGGACTGGACGCCGCCCGAAACCGGCTTCTTGAACTGGACCTTCGCGGTCACCGACGAGCCCGCTGCCACCTGCGTGCCCGCTGCGATCTTCGGATCGACGACCGAGAAGAACGGGTTCGGCTGATCGACCACGACGTCGTCGACGGTCAGCGTGCCGCAGCCCGCGCCGTTCTTGATCACGACGTCCTTCACGGTGACGTCCGTCGTCGGGTCCTCGAACGAGAGCGTGTCGTTCGGCTCCGTCGAGAGGCAGGGCAGGGTGCCGCCGTAGAACGTGACCTTCACATCGCCCGCGTTCTGCGAGGTGTTCACCGCATCGGTGCTCTGGATGAGCAGGTCGTCCGAGACGAACACCGGAGCGTCCGTGTAGCTGACCTCCTGCGAGACGAAGCTGCCCGGGGCGATCGTCGCGCCCACGGTCGAGGTGCCGGTCAGGGTGAACCGGCCCGCTCGGCCGCCGTTGGCGAACTGGACGCTCTTCACCTTGATCGCCTGCTGGCCACCATTGCCGATCTTGATCGACGCCTTGCCCTGCTGCCTCGGGCTGTTGCCGCACGGATCGTTCGGATCGGTGAAGTTGCAGAACGTCGGCGACGCGTACGCGGACGGCGCGACGCCGAGCCCGGTGAGCGCCACATCGAGCGTCGGATAGACCGGATCGTTCGTCGTGATCGTCAGGATCGCGTAGCGCTGACCATCGTCGGGCTGCTGCGGATCCGTCGTCTCGTCGATCGGCGCGAACTGCACGTCGAACGTCATCTCCGCTTCGTCGGCCGAA
>JBJMQN010000671.1:0-2712 GCA_045802665.1 Myxococcaceae bacterium
ATGATCCTCGCGCTCGCGCAGCCTGAGGCGATCCTGGGATCCGCCGGCGCGGATCTGATCGTCGTGGTGGATCGATCGCGATCGATGCCGTCGGGTTCGGATGCGAAGGCGCTGGAGCTGATTCAGCTAGTCGAGCGGGAGAAGCGGCCGGGAGATCGGATCGGCGTGATCGGGTTCGGCCGTGAGCCGGCGGTGGAGTTGTCTCCGTCGAGCTCGCTGCGCTTCGGCGGCTTCTCGCGCAGCGTGGATGTCGAGGCGTCGGATCTCTCGGCGGCGCTGGATGCCGCGCTGGAGATCGTGCCGGCGGATCGCTCCGCGCGGGTGTTGATCATCTCGGACGGCAAGGCGACGGGAACGGATCCTCGCGGAGCCTCGAGGCGGCTCGCTGCGCGCGGCATTCCCGTGGACGTGCGCGTCATGTCCCGCGAGGACCCCGCGGTGGATCTCGCCGTCGTCGGGTTCGAAGCGCCGTCCACGGTCGCGATCCGCGAGCCGTTCCAGCTCACCGCCATCGTGCATTCGCGTTCGAACGTGGAGGCGACGGTCTCGCTCAAGCGCAACGGCCAGCTGCTGGTGAAAGGTCCGTTCTCGTTCAAGGAGGGCGACAACCTGCTGCCGCTGCGAGATCTCGTCGAGCAGCCCGGGCTCGCCTCCTACGAAGTTCAGGTCTCCGCGCCGAACGACGGCGTGGTGGAGAACGACGTCGGCCGAGCGGTGGTCACCATCGAAGGGCCGCAGCGCATCCTCGTCGTCTCGCGTTCGGCGAACGGCGGCGTCATCGCGGAGACGCTGCGAAGCGCGGGGTTGGAAGTTCAGGCGCGTGCTCCGGGGCCCATCGATCTTGGCGCGCTGGAGGGCGTGGGCTCGGTCGTGCTGGAGAACGTCGAGGCGTCAGATCTGACAGAAGGCGGGCTGGGGGCGCTCGCGCAGTACGTGCGGCACGCGGGCGGTGGGCTGGTGATGACGGGCGGGCGGAAGAGCTTCGGCGAAGGCGGCTATCGCAAGAGCCCGGTGGAAGAGGTGCTGCCGGTGTCGCTCGAGATGCGACAGGAGCAGCGGAAGGCGAACATCGCGCTTTCGCTGATCCTGGATTGCTCGTGCTCGATGGGCGCGACCGTGCCGGATGGGCGCACGAAGATGAAGCTCGCCGGCGAAGGCGCGATCGCCGCGCTGGAGCTGCTCAATCCGAACGATGAAGCGTCGGTCGACATGGTGGACACCGTGCCGCACGAACTGTTCGCGATGTCGCCCGTGAGCGCGGGCCTGCCGCTGAATGAGATCGCGAATGGGTTCTCGGGCGGCGGCGGCATCTACGTCGGGGTCGGGCTGGAGACCGCGCGAGATCAGATCCTCCGCAGCGACAAGGCGACGCGCCACGTGGTGCTGTTCTCGGACGCGGCGGATTCCGAGGAGGCGGGCACGTACAGGAAGACGCTCTCGGAGCTGCGGAGTCAGAACGTGACCGTGTCCGTGATCGGCATGGGACGACCGAATGATTCGGACTCGGATCTTCTGCGCGAGGTCGCGGCGCTGGGCGGAGGCCGCATCTACTTCGCAGAGGATCCGACGTCGCTGCCCCGCATCTTCAGTCAGGAGACGATCGCCGTCGCGCGAGCGACGTTCATCGACGCGGATACGAAAGCGGTGCCGGGCGGAGATCTCGCGCTGCTGGGACGGCCGCCGGGAGGGATGCCTTCGGTCGGCGGGTACAACGTGACGTACCTGAAACCGCAGGCGTCGATCGGGATGATCTCCGATGACGAGAACAAGTCGCCGCTCGTCGCGTTCTGGCCTCGTGGCGCGGGAAGGACCGCGGTGTTCACGGGCGAGGTGGACGGTCAGTACACGGGACCCCTGAGGCAGTGGTCGGGATATCGCGCGCTGCTCGAACAGCTCGTGCGCTGGACGATTCCGCCGAAGGAAGAGAGCCAGGGCGCTGTCGTCCGAGCGATCCGCAAGGGCAACGATCTCCACGTCACCCTCGATTTCCCTCCGGGGAAGGGCGCCGTGGATGGAAAGCCGACGCTGATGATCCTGAGTGGCGATGCGAAGGGCGAGCCCGTGGAGCTGCCGCTGCGATGGGAAGAATCAGATCGGCTGGGTGCGCACTTCACGCTGCCGGGGAGCGGGACGTTCCATCCGATCGTGAAGCTGGGCGGGCGGCCGCTGCGAGCGCCACCGGTGACGCTGCCCTACGCGCCTGAGTTCGAGCCGATCAGCGCTGCGGAAGGAAGAAGCGTCCTGCTCGCGGTGGCGAAGGTGGCGGGCGGAGTGGAGCGTCTGTCGATGAGCGGGATCTTCGCGGAGACGAAGGAATCGCGGAGCAGCGTGCCGCTGGCGCCGTGGCTCATCGCTGCTGCGCTGATCACGATGCTCGGAGAGGTCGTGACGCGGCGGTTCTTCGCGGTGCCGACTCGGGCGGGACGACTGAAGATCCCGCGGACCATCGCGGCGACGATGCGCGGCGCGGCGGAGAAGGTGCTTGCGGCGGCGCCCGTGATCAAGAAGGGCGGGGCGAAGACGACGGTGGTGAGTCCCGCGGCCGAGCAGCCTGCACCCGCGCAGGAGGAAGCTCCGCCGCCGAAGGAAGAGTCGCTGGACGACGTGATGAAGAAGGCGCGCGGCAGGGCAAAGCGGCGAACGGGCGGGGAGTAAGGACCACGCGCTGCGGGGTCGCGCGCCAGGGCGATGCGGCGGACGGGCGGGAGTAAG
>JBJMQN010000672.1:0-3005 GCA_045802665.1 Myxococcaceae bacterium
GGACGAAGCTCAGGAGCCGCAATTTCCGCGGCGCGAAGATGAAGAAGGGGACGACGAGCTCGACGATGAACATCGTCACCGCTTGGAACGTGAGAACGCCGTCCGGCATGAAGTGGGCGAACGCGCTGAGCGGTCCGGGCAGCGGCTGGGTCCAGTAGTGGAAGCGCAGCGCCGTGAAGTCGCGCCAGGCGGGATCGTGGCTCGCGAGCTTGACGACTCCGGAGGAGAACATCAGGCGGAAGAGCAAGAGGCGGAGCAGGAAGAGGCCGCCGCGGTTCTCGGGCGCCGGTTGGCTTCTGCGCAGCAGCAACGTCCACGGCGCGAAGAACACCGCGAGGACGGCCGTCTCCACGAGCAGCAAGTCCCACTGGAACTGCAGGAACACGTCGCCCGCGTTGATGACGGAGAGGTACAGCGCCCAGAGGAGGATGAGCGTCAGTCGAGGAGCGATCCCGGCGATCAGCGCGACCGACAGCAGGCCGCCGAAGATGCAGAGCGCGTGGATCGCTCCGTCGGAGGAATTGAACCAGAGCAGAGAGGGCAGGTCGCTGAAGTGGAGTTGCTCGTGCGCATAGCCGAAGAGCATCGGCGCAGGCGTGATGCCTTTGCTGCCAATGAGCCCATCCGCCTGAACCGCGATCGATCCGAACGCGCAGAGGAAGACGAGGCCGAGCGCCCGGAGGAAGATCGATCGCGTGAGGTTGGTGGAGGGCGTGGACTCGGGATCGGGTAGGAGCCGCTTCGTGAGCCGCGACGCCAGCATCCGGTTGCGAGCCACTGCGCGGTAGAGCGCTTCGCTGAGCTGCCGAAAGCCCGGAGCGTTTCGGTACAGCCAGAGCGGCAGCGCGTGCTCACGGCCGCCGCGCGCGAGCATCCGGAAGACCGCTTCGGCGCCGCGCGAGACCGTGCCGTCCTCTTCGACCAGCGCGACGGATTGCGCGAAGTCGACTCCAGCGGGGAACTGATCCGCCACCTCAGCGGAAGGACGGAACTCGACCTTGTCGCCGACGACGCGCCGCCAGCGGTGAATGAACCGGCGGCAGAACCCGCAGTCCTTGTCGAACGCGAGCAGCGGTCTTTCGCGTGGGTTCATCAGCCGCTAGTCCTCGACGACCACCGTCACCGGCCGGCTCCTCGCATCCCGATGTACCATCGCCGCGGTGATGACGTGCCGCCCGGGTGTGACGCTCCATCTGTACTCGTACGGGTAGTTGACGGTCGCGACCGGGACTCCGTCCACGAGCCAAACGATTGGTTCGTCGGTTGGCGTGACCTCGGCTGACAGTCGCAGCGTCGACGCGGCCTGCGGGGTGTCGGGATCGAAGAGCAGACGCACGGGTCCTTTCGGCTCGCGAATCGCGACCTTCGGTTCCTCCGACGCGGCGGTGAGCGGGCAATAGGGACTCTCCTGCGTGGGCGCGACGTCGAGGTGTTCGCGCTTGGCCCACTGCGTGTACTCCTGCGGCAGATCCAGCATCACCCGCGTGACCGTGTCGTTCGCAGCGCATTGCGGGCCGGCTCGCAGACCGTTGCGGCGATCGAGTCGAACCTGCGCATGGAATGGGCAGCTCTCCGTCGGCGCGGTTCCGGGGAGGAACCACTCGCTCTTGTGGCTCGGACAATCGGGTCCCGCTTTGCGGCCGGAGATGGGGCAGACGTCCACGGCGACGGCGCCTTCGGGCGGATCGAATGCATCCGCGATCGGAATCCACGGCCGCACGTCCGGCATCAGCGCGTCCATGATCTGGTGCGCTGCATCCGCCGCTCCATTCGCGCCGCCCACGCTGTGCATCCGTCGCCAGTCGTGATTGCCGACCCACACGCCGACGATCAGCCGGTCACTGAACGCCACGGTCCACGCGTCGCGATACCCCTGACTCGTCCCGGTCTTCACGGCGACGGCGTACGGAAAATCCAGCGCGCTCCCAGCAGGGAAGCTCGGTCTGCGCGCGAGCGGATCCGACAGCACGTGCCGGATGAGCTCCGCCGTCTCGCGATGAAACATCCTCTTCGTCGGCGCCTTCGGTTCGTCCACGAAGCGCCGCAACGGCAACAGCTCACCGTCATTCGCGAGCGCGCCATACAGCGTCGTCAGCTCCTCCAGCGTGACGTTGAGATTTCCGATCGCGAGGCCGAGGCCATACCGATTCGGGTCCCAATCGATCTGCTTCACGCCGCCCTGTTCGAACAGCCTGAGCGCCTGTTCGACGCCGATGTCGGAGAGCACTCTGAGCGCGGGAATGTTCCGCGAATTGCCGAGCGCCTCCCGGAGCAGCATCGGCCCCAGGAACGTGTGGTTGATGTTCTCCGGCAGGTACGCGTTGCCGGTGTCGTTCTGCACGTCCATCGGCGTGTCAGGCAGCTCGGTGGCGGCGGTGTAGTGACCCTTCTCGATCGCGAGCGCGTAGATGAAGGGCTTGAGCGCCGAGCCCGGAGATCGCTTCGTGCGCACGAAGTCGATCGCGCCGTGGTGCTCTTCCGAGAAGAAGTCGCTCGAGCCGACATACGCGACGACGTCACCAGTCGCGCTGTCCACCACCAGCGCAGCGCTGTTTCCCGCTCCGAGCGCCTCCAGCCGTTCCAGATTCCCCCGGAGAATCGACGCCACCTTCTCCTGCGCATCGAGATCGATCGTCGCCACGCGAATCGGATTCGAGCTGTCGGACTTCGCTGCGTCTGCCGAGAGCTGCAGCACCGCGTGCATCGCCTCGGGGGTCCGGTGAGGTTTGCTGACGAGGCCCACGTCCGCTGACAGCGCCTGCGCAAGCTCCTCCTCGTCGAGCATTCCCTTCTCGTGCAGCTCGCGGAGGATGCGGTGACTGCGCTTGAGCGCTCGCTGATAGCCGTCCGTGTCCCACGGGTTCATGCGGCCAGGCATCTGCGGGAGCCCGGCGAGGAAGGCCGACTGCGCCCAGCTCAGATCCTCCACGGGCTTGTCGAAGTAGAGGCGAGCCGCTCGGACGATCCCATGCGCGCGGTTTCCATACGGCGCGATCGTCAGGTAC